>CBHEUU010000372.1:0-5329 GCA_965990355.1 uncultured Chitinophagaceae bacterium | reverse complement strand
GATAAAAACGGAGAATGACTGCTGGCAAGTCTATATACTTTTTTACAAAACACATGTGTTGATAAGAATGTTTTATCCAGGTCCTTGCCTTCGGTACAAAGAATGTAATATTTTGGTATACTTCCATAAATGCTGTCAGTGAGATAGACCGGTGTCGCCAGAGGAGCAACAGGTTGTTTTGAAATGCGGGCCACTGCAAATTTCTTATCCTCCGCTGAACAATCGTGATAAAAAATCCATTCAGCCGTTCCAGGTTTTATAAAGTTCGTTTGATGATCGGGTGAAGGAATAATACTTTCAACCAAACTTGGATGTTGTGAGGTATTCGGCGGTAATTGTTTCAATACCATTTCAACCTGTGAAAACAGCGATTCTCCATTTTGGGGAAGAAAAGCATCAATATAAATTAATACTGAAACTTTATTGACGCCCAACTCTTCAGCAGCCTGCGAAATAACTATGCCTGCCATGGAATGACCTACTAATATTACAGGGCCGTTTTGAGCATTGGCCATACTCACTAATTTGTTTACGTAATCAGCTAAAGTAATATTCTCCGGATTTGTAGTATCATCACCATGTCCTGGTAAATCAAATGCGATCACCTTATTCCCTTTGGCTTCAAGTAATGGAACAACTTTGTACCAGCACCATGCTCCATGCCATGCACCGTGAATTAATATATATGTCTTACCTGTTTGAGAAAATACATTGTTTGTCATCGTTAATAATAATGTTAAGTGATAAAAGGACATTTTTAGAATGTTACAAGATTAAGGGCGTTTTTTTACTCTATTTGTAACCAAATCCGGTTAGCTACCCTACCCAACATTTTTATACTTTTTAAGGTTAATTATCTAAATTGTAAACGAATAAGACTATAATGAATTCACAGGAAAAAGTATTACACTGTTACAACCAGGTAGCCGACGATTATGCGGTTGAACGTTGGGATGAACTCAACAAAAAACATGTCGACCGGTTGTTATTGAAAGAATTTGCGTCTGCTAATAAAGACAAGGGGTTATGCGCCGACTTTGGTTGTGGCCCCGGACAAACAACAAAATTTCTGTACGACAATGGCCTAAAAGACATCGTTGGTATTGATTTGTCGCCTGCAATGGTCAGTGTTGCCCGGAAACTTTCCCCTCAAATTAAATTTGAAACAGGCGACTTATTAAATATCGCTTATCCATCAGGATCTCTTGGAAGTGCACTTGCATTCTATTCGATAGTACATTTTACTATTGTCCAGGTCAGGAAATGTTTCGAAGAAATAAACAGGGTATTGAAAACAGGAGGGGATTTTTTATTTTCTTTTCATGTAGGAGATGAGATAGTTCATTTTGACAAAGCCCGTGACAAAGAAGTGGATATTGATTTAATCTTCTTCAAGACAGATGATATAGTAGAGTTACTTTATGGAACGGGTTTTAATATAATTGATGCTATAGAGAGACGTCCACATAAAGATATGGAATACCCTACCAGACGAGGCTATATCTGGGCAGAGAAAAATGAAACAAGCAGTGTATGATCATCAGAATACCCCTGACGCAAAATCTTTGTAATAGCTTTACAAACAATAAAGCCTGCGCTAAGCGCAGGCTTTAAAAAACTTGCAATGGTACATATCACCGGAATCAAGCATCCGGTATCTCAGGCTCTACTAATTTAGCCAGTTTTTCCAGCGATTCCTGCCAGCCTAAATAGCACATTTCAACAGGTATAACAGAAGGAATTCCTTCCTGTGTAATTTTTATTTCTGTACCCGCAATGTTTTTCTTAAGCCACACAGAAGTGACCATTTCCCCGGGCAGGTTTGGATCGTCAAATTTATCAGTGTATTTCAAAAACTCATTAGGTTTGAGTTCCAGGTATTCTCCACCGAATGAATGACTATTCCCAGTTGAAAAGTTTAAGAAGGACATCTTAAAAGAACCACCTTTCTCCACATTCATTTGGTGAACGGTGCAAATAAACCCATAAGGCGGCAACCATGACGCAATTGCGGGTGCCTCAGTAAATGCCCGGTATATTTTTTCCGGAGATGCTTTAAGAACCCTGTGTAGCGAAACTGCATTGTTGGACATAATATATATTTTTAAGGTTAAGACTTAGTCTTTTATTAAGACCGTGAGAAACAAAGTTAAAACGGATGGGTTTCTCACACCAGAGGCATTTACGCCAAGATGAGGGCAGTTTGCGACTATTTTGTAAGACCAATTATTTTTGTGGGGTAAGATGGTCCTGACGAGAATATATATACTTGAAAAGAGCCAGCCCACCGAGGATCACACCGATCAACCCTAATATCAAGGCCACGATCGCTCCGAGCCGTCCTGAGCCGGTGCCAATACCACCGGTGGCGCGTGTGAGGTGCAGTACGCTAAGAATTATACAGGTCACCCCTAACACAAGTGCTACAATAGCTCTGAGCCACACAGGCACAATACGACCTGCAGAACGGGCCAACGCCCATCTGCCAATGATCACACTGATCAGTCCTATCACAACAGGCAGCAGAGCCGCAGCCCGTCCGGGTGTAATACCGCTAACCTGTAATAACAAATCAGCCTGAAACAAACTTTGCATCTTCATATTTATTGCTTTTAGGTATTTATGTCCATAACAAAGCTAACAGTGGTGATAATTGCTTAGCTAACGAATAGACGACAGAGATAAATGTCGCGACAATAGCTGAACATCTGGCGACTTCCATTCAAAAGAATAAAAAACTTGCAGAAGAGTATATGATCTTAAGCTCCGCCAAATTAAAATCAATAAGTTTGATGTGGATTGGCAGGAACCGAAGTCTTGATATGATACGGAATGATGAAATTCGTAAAATACAGGTATTTTAATTTTACACTTCATGCACTTGTATGGAGCATCGTGCTCTTTTCCCCCTATCTGGTTTCCGATGCTGACAACCAGTACAAAATAGGTCCGCTTCCCGGACTCTATTTTACATTATCAAGCATTCTCCATATGATCATTTTTTATTTGAATGCACTATTTCTTTATCCAAAGCTTCTTAACAGATCATACTGGTTAATATATATTATCTCAGCTATCTTACTTATTATTTTATCCGTCAGACTGAAACTCTACATACTCGAGTGGTGGTTTCCCGATGCTTTGCAGGAAGCAAGATCTCACCTGCTCTTTCCTTCTGTCGTGGTATTTACTGTTAGTGTTTTCTATTGCATAGCCGTAGACAGGATCCGATCTGAAAAACTGCAGAAAGAAAACGAAGCAATGCAGTTGGGGATGGAATTAAAATTTCTCCGTTCTCAGATCAGCCCTCATTTCCTGTTTAACATATTAACAAACCTTGTTTCCCTCGCAAGAAAGAAGTCCGATCATCTCGAAACATCGCTTTTAATGCTTTCCGGTTTAATGCGCTATATGCTGAATGATGCCAGTAAAAAAATACCTCTGCAACAAGAAGTGGAATACCTCGAAAGCTATATAGCCCTGCAAAAATTAAGATTCGGCCGTGATGTAAAAATTACATTCCATACTGAATTACTATATGAAGAAACAAACTACAGCATTGAACCGATGCTTCTGATCCCTTTTGTCGAAAATGCATTTAAGCATGGAACGAACTATGTGAATCAGCCTGAAATAGACATAAACTTATCCGTTAAAGAGAGCATACTGGTTTTTCAGGTAAAGAATACATTTGACCCGGAAACAGATACAAGCAAAGACGAAAATTCGGGCATTGGATTGGATAACGTTCGCTCGAGATTAACACTACTTTATCCGGGCAGGTCTGATCTGGTCATACATAAGGAAAAGAACTTATTCAGCATTAACTTAACACTGAAATTATTATGATAATGCGCTGTATTATTATTGATGATGAACCGCTCGTTCGTGAATTACTTGAAGATAATGTGAGCCAGTTACCTTTTTTGGAACTGGTAAAATCATGTAAAAGTGCACTGGAAGCATTGGATATTTTGCAGAAAGAGCAGATTGATATTATCTTTCTGGATATCCAGATGCCTAGACTCAGCGGCCTGCAGTTCCTGCAATCACTGGATCGCCCACCACTGGTCATCGTTGTGACGGCTTATGAAGAATATGCAGTGGAAAGTTTTAACCTGCAGGTGGCCGATTACATATTAAAACCTTTCAGCTTCGACCGGTTCTTGAAAGCATGCAACCGGGCGGCGGAATTGTTCCGCATGAAGAACCCAGCAGTGTCTTCTGAAACGGTAAAAAACCATGATTTCTTTGTAAATGTTGAATATAAACTCGTAAAGATTGTTACGGCAGATATCGATTATATAGAAAGTAATAAAGACTACATTAAAATATACCTTTCTTCAAACAAGAAACCTGTTCTGACCCGTATGTCATTAAAGTCCATTGAAACAAAACTCCCTGCAGGCACCTTTATACGCACTCATAAATCCTTCCTGGTGCCCATATCCAGGATTACAGCAATCAAACGGGATTTTGTTTGTATTGGTGAAACTGAAATTCCTGTAAGCGAAACTTTCAGGGAAAATATTAACAAGGTCATGAGATCTCATTGACAAGGATGTATCCCGTATCAGGGAAGGTAACTGCCTCCTTCCCCACTCAGCAATTGCTTCACCACATGTTTGTAATTCTTTCCCAATGGTAATTCTTTTCCATTCTTCAACCTGATAGTGTTCCCTTCTATATAATGCACAAATTTTTTATGCAGGATATACGACTTATGGATCCGTATAAACATATCTGCCGGTAATTGTTCTTCAAAACTGCTGAGAGTCCTTGGGGTAAGCAGGTAACGTTGTTCTTCCCACACTTTTACATAATTGCCGAGGCTTTCGAGACAATAGATCTGGTCCAATTGAAGCTGCACAAATCTTTTATCCGATTTAATATAAATATGCGCAGGCTCGCTTTCTGTAGCAGGAGGCACCGGCGAAAACGAAGTCCCGGCCTGGTTTTTCAACGTGTGCATCGCCAGCGCCCGGTTAGCGGCTTTCAAGAACCGGTCGAAACGGAATGGCTTTAGCAGGTAATCGCAAACATCGAGATCAAAACTTTCCAGGGCATGCTCTTCATACGCGGAAGTAATGATCACCAGCGGACGCTGTTGCAATGCCCTGAGGAAATCAAGACCGCTGAGCTTGGGCATCCGGATATCGAGGAAAATAAGATCAACAGTATTCTTGCTAAGAAATTCCATTGCCTCCGTGGCACGGTAGCATTGCCCGCTTTTTTCCAGGAATGGAATATCCTCCATGTATTTTATGATGACATCATGTGCCAATGGCTCATCATCAACGATCAGGCAACGCAAACTCATGATAAGTCT
>CBHEUU010000371.1:0-5343 GCA_965990355.1 uncultured Chitinophagaceae bacterium | reverse complement strand
CCTGTGCTCATTTCGCTGGAAGAAGAAGTAGTGGAAAAAACTTTCAACTGGCAATCTTTATTGTATGTTTTATACGCGCTGATTGGTTTGTTTGGACTCGCGCGCGTGCTGTTCTCCATCAGGAAACTGAAGCAACTGATGCGTGAACATCCTGCTGAACACCTGAATGGCATCCGCTTTATCAATACAGCAGAACCCGGCACACCGTTCTCTTTTTTCCGCTGGCTTTTCTGGAACAATAAAATTGAACTGGACTCTGAAAAAGGTGAACAGATCTTCCGTCACGAGATATTCCATATACAGCAAAAACATAGTCTCGATATTATTTTCATGGAAATAATAACGATCGTTTTCTGGGTCAATCCATTTTTTCACCTGATGAAAAAAGAACTGAAAGCCATCCATGAATTCCTGGCCGACCGGTTTGCCAGCAATGAAACACAAAAATGGGAATATGCGGAAATGTTGCTGATGCAGGCTTTGAATACCCAGCACCAACTTGTTCATCCTTTTTTTCATAATCAGATAAAAAGACGTATAGCCATGATTACAAATCCCCACAAAACAAGCCATCAATACCTGCGCAAACTGCTGGTATTACCATTGGCCGCATTGCTTGTTACCCTGTTTGCTTTCAGCTACAGGGAAAAACAATCCGGCGACCTGTTGAAGATTGAAGAACTCCCCTTAACAGAACAAGCGTCTCCGTCCTATTTGGATACAACACCTGCGGAAAGCCAGCTCGTAGGAGATATCAAAGCTGACATCATTGCCATTAACGGAAAAGGGTACAACAAAGAGAATCAAAATATCCCTCCCAGCCTGATCATCTTTAATGGAAAAGAATATACCAGGAAAGAATTTTCCAAAATGACAGGAGATAAAAAACAGGATGCAGTAATCGAAGCCAAATATCTTATTTCCACTCCTGCCAACGATACCAAAGCGATCGCCCAATATGGCGAAAAAGCCAGGGACGGCGTACTTGAGTTTAAGGCCGCTACCATAGATACAACTGGCCCTAAAAAATCACCGGTTATTATATCCCTTAAGACTGCTACTCCTGAAAAGGAACCACTTGTTATACTTGATGGCATAAAACAGGAAAACAAGCCTCTGAAATCAATCCTGATCAAGATCGACCCCAACGAGATTAAATCTATTACTGTATTGAAAGATTCTTCAGCCATCGGCATGTATGGTGAGAAAGGTGCAAATGGTGTGTTACTGATCACCACCAAAGAAAAAATTGTTGGTTCCCTTGCTCCAAAAGTAGAGGAAGTAACTGTTGTCGGTTACGGCACCAAACGTGTTCAAGGGGTTCAATTAGCGAAAACTACTGAAGAAAGAAACATTAGCAACAGACAGGTACCTGACAGAACGGACCAGGAATTGAGAGAAGTAATCGTTGACGGCCGCCCGAGCAGGAAGGCTGATTCCACCCTCTTGTTAAAATTGGCCGGACAGGTAACAGGTGTTCAGTTATCACCTGCTGCCTCGAGAGCCGTAAACCAAAAACTCGAAGCTGTTACCGTCACTGCTACGAACAACACGGCTGTTGTTTATCCTAACCCTGCCAACAACAGCGTTACGCTGAAAATGAAAACCGAACAGGCAGGCGAGGCAGTGCTCCGCGTACTTGATATGACTGGTAAAGAGAAAATGCGTAACACCACTACCTTGAATAAAGGAGAGAACGTTTTTGCTATTTCCATCGCCGGTCTTCCCCCAGGCACCTATATTATCCGGCTTGATGGACCAGGAAAAGATCATCACCTATCATACAAATTGTTGAAAGAGTAAGTGAAGATTATTATAATGCTTCCAGTAAAAGCGAAACTTTACTTAATACTCAATCAATCCCGCTGCTGTTTCTACAGATAGGCGGGTTTGCTTTTTCGCTTCTTCCACCCTTCCGATAATTCTTGCTTCCACTCCATAGCTTTCTGAAACGCTGATCAGTTTTGCAGCATCTTTTTCTGCAGTATAGATCTCAAGACGGGTGCCCATGTTGAACACCTGGTACATTTCCCGTTCATCCGCACCACTTGCTTTCTGAATAAGATCAAAGATCACAGGCGGGGTAAACAAATTATCTTTCAGGATATGTACATCTTCCGGTACGTATTTCAGGCATTTGGTTTGGCCACCGCCGCTGCAATGGATCAGTCCTTTAATGCTGTCGAAATGATTTTCGAGCAATTCTTTCAGTACCGGCGCAAATGTGCGCGTGGGAGAAAGCAGCAATTGACCGATGCTCAGTTTTTTTCCGGCGACCTCCACTTCATCTTTCATGCGATGTGGACCGATATAAACCACTGAATCATCCAACGAGTTATCAAAGGATTCGGGGAAGCGTTGTCCATAACTTTTATGCAACACATCATGGCGCGCACTGGTGAGGCCGTTGCTGGCAAGGCCACTGTTGTAAGCGGTTTCATATTTTGCCTGGCCAAATCCTGCCAATCCCACGATCACCTGTCCTGCTTCTATTTTTTCATTGGTGATGAGTTTTGTTTTGGGCCAGCGTGCCGTCATGGTTCCATTCACCGCCATGGTCCTTACCACATCGCCTACATCAGCCGTTTCCCCGCCCATATAGGTAATGTTCACACCAAATTGCTTCATGGTATCGAAAAACTCCTGGCTGCCATTGATCACTGCTTCCAGCACTTCAGCAGGGATCAGTTGCTTATTGCGGTCGATCGTGGAGGAAAATAATAACTGGTCATAGATGCCTACGCAAAGCAGGTCGTCGAGGTTCATCACAATAGCGTCCTGCGCAATTCCTTTCCATACGGAAAGATCGCCGGTTTCCTTCCAGTAGAGATAAGCCAGTATACTTTTGGTGCCGGCGCCATCGGCATGCATTACGTTCACCCAGTTGTCGTCGCCACACAGCACATCTGCATAGATTTTGCAAAAAGCTTTGGGATAAAGGCCTTTATCAAGTTTTTTGGTGGCGGCGTGCACTTCTTCTTTTTTTGCGGAAACGCCGCGTTTGGTATACAGGCTCATGCTTGAATTTAAGGCGCAAAACTAGCTAAAATGTCCGAGTTAAGTATCGTTAAGTATCTTCGCATTTCTTTATGCAAATTCACAAAAACCTGGATCAGTTACCGGAATTCCGGAATGCGGTGGTAACGATCGGCACTTTCGATGGGGTGCATGCCGGCCACCGGAAGATCATAGATGAGCTGTTGCGCGAAGCCCGCGCCATTAACGGGGAAGCGGTGATCATCACTTTTCATCCCCATCCCCGTAAAATCGTCTCTTCTCCCATACTCGGCATCCGGCTGATCAATACCCTGGAAGAAAAGATCGAGCTGCTGGAGCAGTTAGGCATCGATCACCTGGTGGTAGTGCCTTTTACCGATGCTTTTGCCAACCAGCAGGCTGAAGACTACGTGGAGCATTTCCTGGTAAAAAGGTTCCGCCCTCACACTGTCATTATCGGTTATGACCATCGCTTTGGAAGGGACCGGAAAGGCGATTACCGGTTGCTGGAATTGCTGGCCCCCCGTTTTCATTACCAGCTCAAAGAAATTCCAAAGCACATACTGGATGAAATAGCTATCAGCTCCACACGTATCCGTGAAGCGCTGCTGGAAGGCAGGATTGAAACGGCTGATAAGCTACTGGGCTATGAATTCTTTTTTTCAGGTGTAGTGGTAGATGGTGATAAACTGGGAAGAAAACTGGGTTATCCTACTGCCAATATCCAGATACAGGATGAAGAAAAGATCATTCCCGGCAATGGGATCTATGCAGTGTATGCTTCACTTCCATACTCGCGCTACACAGATGGCGAACGTTTAAAGGGTATGATGAGCATCGGTTTACGCCCTACTGTTGATGGCAAGAAAAGAGTGATTGAAGTAAATCTTTTTGATTTTAACGAGGATATTTATGGCTATACGTTGAGGATCTATGTAAAAAAATATCTCCGCGAGGAGATAAAATTTGATTCGCTGGAAGCGCTGGTGAAACAGATTGACCAGGATAAAATAGATAGTTTAAGAGTATTGTAATGCAAATGACCCGTATAATTTGCATCACTGCATTTTATTCGGGTCATTCACGTTTATCAGCGCTGATTAATATTCTATCCTAAACTCCAGCTTCGTTGCATCATCAAAAAAGTCTCCCAGGCTGTTTTCAATGGTCACTTTCTTTTTGTCTTCAGAAAGCTTTGCATTAACCCCTGTCACTTTTTTAGCCGGCTTGGGCAGATTGATAATGATCTTGCTGGTAACAGGCATTCCCTGATCTCCTACTTCTTTCATTGCCTGCATGCCTTTGTCATCAGCAACAGTGGCATATTTTTCTTTATTCAGCTTTTTTTCAATAACGCCCTCGCTGTAGGTGGTAGTAAAATAATCTTCCATAGATCCCTGGGGCATTGCATCATCCGGCATTCCCTGTGGTTGGCCATTTTTACCGCCCATTGATTTCATTCCTTCCTGCACCATTTTGCCAGACAATTTATCCAGCTTGGCCAGTTCGCCAATATTGGCAAAAGGGAAATCCATCTTTGCCACGAATTTTTCGTCGGCCATATTCATGACCATATTCATTGTGCCTTTTTTAGCCAGTTCTTTTTCTTCTGGTGTTATCCCTTCAAGACTGTCAGCCAGGGCAGCAAAAGAAACGGTTGTGTCCAGTGCTTTCTGGTTTTCCATTTCCTTTCCCTGACCAGACATTTTAGCGATGCCAATGAGCTGGCTCATGTCCACAGTTGTTTTCATGGAGCCGCCGCCATTATTGCCAATAGTGATCTCGCGGGTAGTTTCGCAACTGGTCAAAAAGAAGAGGGCTGCCGCACAAGATAAGAGGGAAAGTTTTTTCATGTTTTATAGTTTGACTGGTAAGATACGCGCAAGATAAGCTGTTGGGCAAACAAAAAAAATAAAACCCATTCTTCAGGCTACGATTTTATACACCATCTCCTTAAGCAGGGAAGCATCTTCAGTACTGGCCGCATTTATCCCTATGCTTTTCAGGTTGTACTGGTGAAGCAGCAGCAATATTTTTTCCACGCCGTTGTAGTCATAGGTCCTGGCGGCCTGCATATAATCTTTTACGAAAAAAGGGCTGACTCCCAGTGCAGAAGCCACTGCTTTTTCATCCTGCGAACCTGCACCAAATACCATGAACACTTTACTGAAAAAACTATACAGGGATGGAAGCACCAGTTGTATGGGAGCTGCTTTGGGGTTGGACTCAAAATACTGGATGATACGAATGCTTTTCGGCAGGTCTTTTTTTGCAAGGGCTGCCTGCAGTTCAAAAACATTAAAATCCTTGCTGACACCTACAAATTCTTCAATATCTTCTTCAGTA
>CBHEUU010000370.1:0-5346 GCA_965990355.1 uncultured Chitinophagaceae bacterium | reverse complement strand
TGACACTTGCTACTAACTTTTCTAATAAAACATTCATATCAATAATTATTTACCAGTCCGGCTTGCCGTAACAGTTTTTTTGTAACTAAAACGCGGCCTACCCTGCCACCTGCTGTAATAATATAGAAACCCCACCTCCATAAAGACTTAACCGCAAATGGAGAATGATCGGAAACATCATTCAACTTTGCCAGGTAAGTTTTATCTCCTTTGAGGTATCGTTTTACAGCCGTATCTCTTGGAAGAATATCATAGTTTAGTGTACCGTGTATCTTTAATACCATGTTTGCACCGGGATATTGAACAGCAAGTGAATTGTATAGCCTGGAAATGATCTGCCCCATTTGCACAAGCAGTTCTCCTTTTTTGTTGAGAAAGTTTGAAGCTACGCCCGGGTGTCTCCTCACATGCACTACGTTCTGCCTGTCAATCCCCATATCCGCTTTGGTCGCCAGGCGACTCCAGAATTCAAAATCCCCAGCATATGGCAAACCCTGGTTAAATCCTCCGTATTGCTTTACCAGATGTGTTCTCACTGAAACATTGGATAGGTTGCCGGGAATGTTGCCAAATGCATAAAACCAGATAGCAGATTCGTTGGCTTTGATAACCGAAGGGATTATCTTATCCTGATACCCCAGTACTTGTTTCCCATCAGGAAAGTTATGATTGAACCTTACGAAGCCGGTGGAGACAGCTGCATTTTCCCAATATCTGACTATATAATCGAGCGAATCAGTTGATACAAAATAATCATCCTGGCAAAGTATCTGGCTTAACGGTGCCTTCGCTTTGTCGAATAAAAAATTGAGGTTATCGAATATACCCAGATTGCTTTCCTGCTTAAATACAGTAATACGGGGATCTTTCAACGAATCGAGAAACTCCCTGGAGCCATCAGTGGAGCCATCATCACTTATCAGCAATTCCCAGTCCTCATATTCCTGCCTGAGTACAGAATCAACGGCTTCCCGCAGAAAAGGCAAGCCATTGTAAACAATCGTTATGATAGATATGGAAGGTGAATTCATCTTTTCTGATATACCTTTTTTAATACCGGGAGTCTTGCACCAAAAGCTCTTACCTTATTCAGTACCAAAGGCGGCAGGCTTTGCCAATAGAAATAAAATATACCGAGCAAAAGAAACAGGCCAGCCAGAAATAATATCCATTTAACCGAAGAAAAATAAATCATGGCAAACATTATAGCCCCTGCTGTCCATACAGATATTAACGCCTTCCGGGATGCTTTTTCAGGCCATTCAAGTCCATTTTGGCGGAGCCATTTTCTTGCTACCATCCTATACCCTGCAGTGGCTGCTATTTCCGCGGCCAATAAGGATACACCTGCACCGGTAATCCCATAAACAGGAACTGATATAAACATTCCGCCTACAACAATGATTGCAGCAATTACGGCAATAATCAATTGCGGCCTCAACAGGTTGTTACCACGGATTACTGCCATTGCAGGCTGTGCAACAGCAAACACCAATACACCCATTGATAATAATGCAAATAATAAGGGGTCAAAAGACACCTGGCCTTTTGTCCAAACGATGAAGAGCGGGCCAATAAACGCCTGCAATAAAATAACCCCGGGAGCCAACAAAAGCATTACCACCACCCATACAGTTCCGAAGGATGCTTCCATCCGTTGCTGATCTTTCTCGTTAAGAAACCTCATCAACTCAGGCATAAGCGGGCTCGTAACAGTGTTCAATCCCTGCAGCACAATATTAGCGCCTGTACGCATAGTAGAAAAAGCCACTAATGCAGAAGCACCTGATAAAGGCGCGAGTATTACTCTTACACCTTGCTGCCTTGCATTCTCAAGAAAGCTTTTCCCGGATATTGCAAGTGATAAAAAGAAATTATGCATTCCCCTTTTAACAGAGTAATTCCGGTGCAACAAGCCCTCCTTTTTTATGAGCCTGAAAATATCAATGTATTGTGGAATTGCATAGATAACAGTGGCAATAACCAGTGTTATACCTGCATGTAAAAGATCTGCACCGAGTGAAACAGCTATCACCGGTACAAAAGACGCTATCACTGCTGCCCATACTCCCCACCAGCTCATTCTCGCATAATACCCAAAAGGCGAAAGCACCCTCACGAAGATGCCGCCAAGACTGGTCAACACAGCCCATGTTATCATTTGAAGCAACAATACAATTCCGGCATCATGTATAAGATGTATATCCGCCGAAGTTGCACCTAATAATTTACCTATTAAACCAAAATAAACAAACCCGATAACGAGCAGTACTTCAATAAATCCAATGGCAAGTCCGATCCAGATACTCGACCATAAATTAAAGGCAATTGCTTTTCTGTTGCCTTTTCCATCTTTTAAAAACTCAAACTCAAGAAAGGTCTGGTGCCCCTGGTCCAAAATTGAAATAATATTTACCAGGGCCTGCACCGCGATCCATATACCATATGTTGTTACATCCCAATAAGTGAGATAAACAGGCACCAGGATCAGTTGGGAAATCATCGTAATGCCTATACGCATCCAGGACGCAACACTACCAGAGATCACACGTTTTGCTGTTGACATAAATTTATTCTGTCACTTCTTCAGAGACCTTTTCATTTTTAAAATAAATGCATATGTACTTATCAGCAGAGCGCTGCCCGTCTGGTGGAAAACTGTAGGTCCTGTAATTTTCCGTTTGCATACATATCCTAAGTCCCTGTTAATCGTTTTATAATCCACATACCATATATCATCCATCCAGAAACGCCTGCATCCATGAGACTCAAATGTTTCCAATATGCGCTTGTTATAGTTATTAGCTTCAGTGCTTTCAAAATCGGTTAACCGTATTCCCTTCTCGTTATAAACATTGATCCATTGATGCGGCACCTGTTTTTTTAGATGCATGTGTCGAAGCTGTTGCACTTTCCTGGAATATTTCCTGTAACGGTACCTGAGGGATGCAGTATTGTTCAGGTTTTCCAACACAGTGTATAAACGTTGCCGGGCCAGGTATTCCTTATCCCTTACTAATGCCAGATGCAAAAAAGTTATTGATGCTGAATTATATCTTTTATCAGCGGAGGGAACTCTTGGGCTATGAAAGCGGCTTCCTGTATGGGGTTTCCCATCATCAAGGTAGCCGAGCAGGAAATAATCAGGGTAGTCCACATATTGTTCCATCCCAGGTAATACATCCGGTTTCTTAAAGAAGATTCTTGTTCCGGCATCCTGGCTGGCAATTGCATTCCATTCGTCTGAATCAATGGAGTTAGCTGAAATAATTTCATCAGCGTCGAGTGCAAGCAGTAGTCTTTTTCCACTCACCAGTCCACGCGCTTTTTCCAGCAACAGCACCTGGCGATAATACTCATCATATTCAGGGTTATCATTTTCGATATAAACTGCCTTGGGATACCGTGCAATTATTTCTCTCGTATCATCTGTTGATCCCTGGTCTGCCACCAGGATATAGTCAGCAAACAGGGAAGTGATAGCAAGAAACTTATTCAGTATCCAACTTTCATTCTTTACAGGTGTTAAAACAATGACTGAAACATCTCCTATCATGTGGCCGTCCTCCGGGTTCGATTAATTGCGTCTGTTACTTTTTCACAAAAGATACAAAAATGAGTTTACGCTCCTTTTCATACTGAGGCATTCCCCCAACCGGAGGTTCAAGATCAAAGTTTGGCGCTAAAAATGTAATGATCTCCTTACGGTGAGTAAGATAGACAGCATCCACATCAGGTCTGAATTTGTAATAAAAAACAGTAGGGTCAACATTGATCAGGAAAGCAGGTTTATTAGCCTTTCTTTTCCGGGAGCTATAGAAAGGAATACGGATCCGGCTATCATAAAAGGTGACCAATGTATCAAGAAGTTTTCCTTTCTTTAATTTTTGGCTGGGAGTTCCTTCAGTCCATCCAATCTGCTGGGAAGATATTCCTCCTCTGCCAAGGAAATCCGGGCAAAAGATAATCAGTCGTCCTCCTTTTTTCAATACGCGCTGGCATTCCTTCAGCAGAATATGTGGCCGGGTAATATGTTCTAAAACAAAAACAGAAAAAAGAAGATCAAAGGAATTATCGGCAAACGGAAGAAGATTGGGTGTCTCAATTACCTTAAATGATGCCTCAGGATATTTCTCCTTATTCTTTTTCATGAGTTCGGCTGAAAAGTCACACCCCACATATTTGCTCCTGATAGATGCATCGCTGGCCAGGATGTTGGCAGCTCCGCATCCGATCTCACCGATTGAAACAGCTTTACGGGCAGCATCCTTTATTTGCTGATAAGCGAGCTCATTCTTATTATCCCAGTTGCCAGCCGTGTAGTCTATGCTGGAATAATAACTGCTGTTGTTTGCATAGAAATCACTTAGTTTCTTTTCCAGATCCTGGATTGCATTGTCATTGATGGGATCAATGGCTGAAAGCCATGAAATTTTTCTGCTCATAATATCCTGGTGGATTTGATATTTACTATTTTAAACAGATTTCAAAACAGGCTGCTGCTCTTCCTGACGATGCAGCCATTTCCGTCTTTGCTTTTCAAAATACGTATCCACATACCTGGAAATTATATAAGAAAGCAAAAAACAGGTGATATAATAAATCAGAAGAAAAATTGCCTTCTGCTTACCGCTTACACCATTTACAGCAACGGCGTATAACTGCAGGAGTGGCCAGTGTAATAAATATATCACATAGGACATCGAAGACCAGAGTTGATCCCTTCCTGTAATTTCTTTTCCTAAAGTTTGTCTTATGTTGACTGATACAAAAGGAATAGTCAGCAATGCAAGAATCACATTCAATCCTTCCCTGTAATTGAAACCCAATACAAATGCTTCACGATTCAAAAGGTAACCGGTCCTTAGTGAAGGAATTATATAGGAAATAAGGAGTAACCCCGCCGCGATCAGTATTCCCGCCAATGCAAGTTGCCTGGAAGCGATATACTGAAACGTATAGATCAGTCCTCCGATTATAAAATAAGGCAGGTATATCAATATATTCACTCCTTTATAATGATTGAGAATAAGTAATATGCTCAAAAAGGATGTTAATGCCAGTAATAGCCATCCGCTTTTCCCTTTACACAAAAACAAGAGCAGTGGGGCAAGGATATAGAATTGAATCTCTATATCCAATGACCAGGTAGTTCCTATAAACTGATAAAAAGAATCAGCAATTCCTAAAACGAAAAAATTATATAAACCTACACTCAACTCCTGCCCTCTTAGGCCCTCCAATTTCGTTGCAATAGCCGGAACACTCATATAAACAAGCACACTGAAAAGAAGAAGAAGCCAATACATTGGCATTAGCCTGCCGAGTCTGCTGATAAGGTATACC
>CBHEUU010000369.1:0-5350 GCA_965990355.1 uncultured Chitinophagaceae bacterium | reverse complement strand
ATCATCCAGGGAGGTCATGCAGGACCTATTAAGTACCCTGAAGGAGCTGGCAGCAGGAATGCTGAGTTTCACAGAAAGCGATCTGGCCAAAACCGGGAGTCACCCGGTATATGGGCCGATGAACATCCTTCAATGGCTGAATTTTTTCCTTTTGCACGAAGCACATCATTTATTTACCATTTTCAAGCTGGCTGCTGAGCTTAAAAAAATGCAACAACAGGTTGCTTAACGCCCTAATAGCCAGCCGGATTACAGCAAATAAGCAAAAGGAAAAAAGACAAGGATAAATTTTTAAGGAATTTCAATGTTATAACATTAATTTTGCAGTAAGGTTATTTGAATCAACTTGAACCGCTCTATTATTTCATTCATTAAACCTTGTGACTATGGGAATCGACCAGGACATACAAACCAAATTCCGCAATGAACATCAAAAAGCGGTAGTCAATATTATCTATACATACAACTGGATGTCGGAGCGCACCAAAGAGATATTTGCTTCCGCCGACATCACACCCCAGCAATTCAACATACTCCGCATCCTTCGCGGGAGCCTTCCCAACCCCCTTTCCACTCTCCAGATCCGTGAGCGCATGCTCGACAAAATGAGCGACACCAGTCGCATCGTCGACCGCCTCATCGCCAAAGGCCTTGTAAAAAAAGGCATCTGCAAAACAGACCGCCGTCTCGTTGACGTGATCATTACCGACAAAGGCAAAAAAGTACTCGAAAAACTCGACTTGCGCCAGGACGAAATGGACAATGTCATTGGCAATCTCAGCAAAAAAGAAGCACTCACCCTAAGCGAGCTACTTGACAAAATCCGCGGCAGCAAGTAAGCCTGGAGTCGGGAGTCAAATCCCGAAAACCGAACACTCAAGATTAATTAGAATAAACCTTCTACTGTCGGGCAGTAACGGCCTCAGAAAAATGGCGTTAAGAAAATTACGTAGTAAGCCGATTCCTGCGCAGCAGGAAGGCGCGCAGGGTTGTTTGAGCCTGTGGTATCTTCCAACCAAATGCAAGCCCGAAGCGAGTTCCCTGCGTGCCGGCGCACGAAGTAATTTTTAGCCATTTTTCTGCCGCCTTGATTTTTTTTGTTACTTTTTTGCATCAAGGCAAAAAAGTAAAACCCCCTTTTTATGGTTTGATTAACCCCAGATAAGGTATTTTTGCCTTCATTATTTACTGATTTACAACTAATGAAGCTGTTTCTTTCCTGTCTTACCTGCCTTTTTAATATTTGTCTGTTTGCCCAACCCGAATACGAATTCCGGGGTGTTTGGATCGCTACCGTAGACAATATCGACTGGCCTCCCAGAGGCGTTACCAACCCCGCTCAGCAAAAAGCAGATTTCATTCAGCAACTGGACCTTCATCAGCGCAATGGCATCAATGCTGTAATCGTACAGATCAGACCAGCCGCCGATGCGTTTTACGCTTCTCCTTATGAGCCCTGGAGCCAATGGCTTACAGGCATCCAGGGAAAACCTACTTTCCCTTTTTATGATCCGCTTGTTTTCATGATCGAAGAAGCGCATAAAAGAGGCATGGAGTTTCATGCATGGCTCAATCCTTATCGTGCTAATTTCAATATCCGTACTGCATCTATTTCACCGGACCATATTACCCGCAAGCATCCTGAATGGTTTCTGACCTATGGCGATAAGAAATATTTTGATCCTGCCAATCAACTGGGGCAGGAGTTTGTGGTAAACGTGGTAAAAGATATTGTAAAACGATATGACATTGATGCCATCCACATGGATGATTATTTCTATCCCTATCGCATTCCCGGAAAAGAATTCCCTGATGCAGTTTCTTACCGTAAATCAGGCAGCCCACTTTCCAAAGATGATTGGAGAAGGGCAAATGTTGATTCCATTATTGAAAAAATAAGTGTAGCTATCAAAACCGAAAAGCCCTTTTGCAAATTCGGCATCTCTCCTTTTAGTGTGTGGCGCAATTTGTCGCAGGACCCGGAAGGAAGCGATACAAAAGCCGGCGTCACCAACTATGATGATCTCTATGCTGATATATTATTATGGTTAAAAAAGGGCTGGATTGATTATGTTGCTCCACAACTTTATCTTGAGATCGGTCATGATAAGATACCATTTGAAACGATGGTGGATTGGTGGAGCAAGCATAGTTATGGTAAACACGTCTACATCGGTCACGGCATTTACCGGGTAAATGAAAGAAATCCCGCCTGGAAAAATCCTGCTGAGCTGCCCAATCAGATCAAACTCGTGAGGGAATATCCTGAAATAAAAGGAAGCATTTATTATAACAGCTCTGCTTTTGAGCGCAACCCGAATGGATGGAATGATAGCCTGCGCAATAATTATTATAAAGAGCCGGCTAAGATCCCTGTGATGGAATGGTTACCAGAGCGCGAAAAGAAATAGAATAGCTTCTACCGCGGCGCCAACGCATTTGGTTTCTTTTCCAGGTAATCTGTATACTCCAACGATCCCAACCGGAATCTTAACGGTATGGAAGTCGCTTTTTCAAACTCCCATTCTTTTTTACAAAAGAAAGTTTGCGGGATATTCGGCTGCAATAAAAACAAAGACTTACCACTGAAAAAAGTCGAGTTAGAAAATACTTTTTCGTCGTGTTTCAGTAAACCTGTTATAGTTATCCTTTTTTCTTTGTTAAAAGCGCTTTTTACCGGGAGAAATGTCCTAAATTCAGGAAAGTTTTCCACAATTTTTTCTTGTGCAAAAATTTCCCCGTTAAAGAGGAAAATCAATACAACAACAAAGTAAAATCGTCGTTCCGCCATGCCGTATCCGATTGTTTTGTAAATTTACGGCCTGATTTTTGATAAACGGCCGGATTTTTGTCTGAGACTAATGCCTCGCACATTTACCAGCCACTAAATGTCTGAATTTATGGCCCTTAGCCAAACGTTACAGCAGAAGCTTTTACAAAAATTATCACCACAACAGATTCAGTTGATGAAGCTGTTGCAGGTGCCTACAGCAAACCTGGAAGAGCGTATCAAAGAAGAGCTGGAAGAGAATCCAGCACTGGAACTGGACGACGAGAAACACGATGATAACGCTGATGAACTGAAAGATGAATTTACTGAAACCCAGGAGGCAGAATATGAAGAAAAAAGCGGAAGCGAAGATGAATACGATAATATCGATGTAAGCGAATATGTGCATGACGGTGATGATGATGTTGCCGACTACAAACTTCGCGACGATAATTATCCCGACGAAGAACAAAAGCAGATCCCCTTTAAAACAGAAGCCAGCTTTTATGAAACATTGCTGGTGCAGCTGGGCTTGCTGAAGCTAAGCGAAAAAGAGCAACGCATTGCCGAGCAGATCGTGGGCAGTATTGATGAAGATGGTTATCTCCGCCGGGAAACTTCAGCGATTGTGGACGACCTGGCTTTCCGCCAGAATATTTCCGCCACTGAAGAAGAAGTAGAAACGATCATACAACGCATACAGCGGTTTGACCCGCCCGGTGTGGCAGCGCGTGACTTACAGGAATGCCTCCTGCTTCAGCTGCAACGCCAGAAAGATGAAGGCAGGGATGTAGATACTGCAATGCTTGCCATCCGCCGCTACTTTGATGAGTTTACCAAAAAACATTACGAAAAGATCCAGCGCGGTCTTAATATAGATGAAGAGCAGTTGAAAGAAGTGATGCAGCAGATCATCCGCCTCAATCCCAAACCCGGCGGCAATGTGGGCGGTATCAATAAAGCCGAAAGCTATGTTGTCCCTGATTTCTTTATCATGAACAATAATGGCAAGCTGGAACTCACGCTCAACTCGCGCAATGCTCCGGAACTCCGCATCAGCGAAGGTTATCGCGACATGATGAAGGAATACGACCGCGGTGCTAAAAAAGATAAACGCCAAAAAGAAGCCGTATTATTTATCAAACAAAAAATTGATGCCGCTAAATGGTTTATCGATGCCATCAAACAACGCCAGCACACTTTGCTGAGCACGATGACCGCCATCATGAACCACCAGCACGATTTCTTTATCACAGGCGATGAAACGACCCTGCGCCCTATGATCCTGAAAGATATTGCTGAAAAAACAGGGCTTGACATTTCCACGGTAAGCCGTGTGGCCAACAGTAAATTTGTACAAACCGAATTCGGTACATACCGTCTTAAATTCTTCTTCAGTGAATCACTGAGTACAGATAGCGGTGAAGAGGTTTCCACCCGTGAAGTGAAAAAGATCTTGAGCGATCTTATAGAAGGGGAAAACAAAAAGCGCCCCCTCAGTGATGAAAGGCTCACAGAACTGCTGCAGGAAAAAGGCTATAATATCGCCCGACGCACTGTTGCCAAGTACCGGGAGCAATTGAATATACCTGTTGCACGTTTGAGAAAAGAATTGTAGGTTTCATTTCCTGATGACCCGCCGATTTCTTTATACCGTATCCTTTGTTTGCCTCCTGATGCTTACCGGCATGGCGCAGTCCATTCCTGTGGATGATAATGCGCTTGCAAAGCGGTACCCTTTTGTCAGCGCCGTTTTCAACCGGATCTTTAATAACACCGGCCTCGATTCATTTTACCAGAAGTTATATAATCTAAAAAAAGACAGTACAGGCACGGTTTCTATCGTTCACATTGGTGATTCACATATCCAGGCAGATTTCCTTTCGGGTATAGTAAGAAATGGCTTGCAGGAATTTTTTGGCAATGCAGGAAGAGGATTAGTTTTCCCTTATCAACTGGCCCTTTCCAATGCACCGGATGATATCAGCAGCTCTTCCAGTATCCGCTGGCAATTCAACCGGGTGGCGCATCCTGAGATACAGATCAATTCCGGCATTTCAGGCTATGCTCTTACCACCACTTCCGCTGCTGCCAATATCCATTTTTCATTGCGCACCAGTTTTGGCGAAGGCATACAATCCTTTAACCGGCTGAAGTTTTTTTTAGACACCAGCGCCAACACGAGTTGGATCTTCCAGGCCGATAACCTCGATATACCCTACACTTTAAGAAAACAGGACAATGATTCTTCCGTATACCGTGAAGTGGACCTGAAACAGCCTATCACCGGCTTTACACTTTCCTGTCTGCCTACAGATGATGCAAAAGCATTTTATGGTGTATCACTGGAAAATTCCAGGCCCGGTGTGCTTTACCACACTATTGGCGTGAATGGCGCGCGGTATGATCAATACAATATCGCTCCATTATTCTGGAAACAATTGCCGGCATTGAAAGCCGATCTCTATATTATTTCTTTGGGGACCAATGAAGCACAACGCGCCAGTTTTTTTGAAGCCATGTTCCTGAAAGACCTTTCAGGTTTCCTGGAAAAACTGAAAGAGATCTCACCTGGCGCTT
>CBHEUU010000368.1:0-5361 GCA_965990355.1 uncultured Chitinophagaceae bacterium | reverse complement strand
ATAATCGTAGTATCTACCCAATAGATTGTTCCATCTTTGGCCTTGTTCTTCAGTTCGCCTTTCCATATCTTCCCATTCGCGATTGTCACCCATATATTTTTGATGAACTCTTTGGAGTGAAAACCGGAATTGATGATCCGGTGATCCTGCCCGATCAATTCTTCTTTTGTGTATTTGGATATATGACAGAAATTTTCATTGGCATATTTGATGATACCTTTCTGATCAGTGATAGCAACAATGCTCGACTCATCCAGGGCATATTTGTAATCCGCAATCTCTTTCAGGCTGGATTGCAGGTTTTCTTCCACTGATTTGCGTTCAGTAATATCCGCCCTAATGGCTACATACTGATAAGGCTTTCCCTCCTTTGTTAAAAAAGGAATGATGGTGGTATCAACCCAATATACAGTTCCATCCTTTGCCCGGTTCTTTAATTCACCTTTCCAGATCTTTCCATTTGCGATCGTCACCCATAAGTTTCTGATGAACTCTTTGGAATGAAACCCGGAATTGATGATCCGGTGATCCTGCCCGATCAATTCTTCTTTTGAGTATTTGGATATGCGGCAGAAATTTTCATTGGCGTGTGTAATGATACCTTTCTGATCAGTAATGGCAACAATGCTCGACTCATCCAGCGCAAACTGGTAATCTTTCAATTCCTTGATGGTTTGAGCAAGCTGCTGCTCTGCTTTCTTATTTTCCGTTATATCCTTGTAAAAGATCGTTAGCCCGTCTTCGGCAGGATACACTTTCACGGAAAACCAGGTATTCATGGGTGGATAAAAACTTTCAATCTCCGTAACCTGGCCGGTTAACATGGCATCCTGGTATTTATCTCCAAAAACCGTTCCCTTCAATCCCGGATGAACATCCCAGATAATCTTTCCAAGCGTTTCTTCCCGTCCCTGGAGATGGGTTTGCAGAGCGGTATTATTCAGGAAAGTATAACGCCAGTTCCTGTCTACCGAAACCACCGCATCGCTGATGCGGTTGAGAACTGTCTCCATTTCTTTTTCTTTCCTTTTTGCGCGGCGTTTTTCGTTAGCGAGATTATTCAATGTATAGGCCAGCAGTATTCCAGACAGCAAAGCGAATAGCAGGATGAGCAATTTGATACGGTGTACCTGCTTGTTTAATTGTGCCGTTTGTTCACCGACAAGGTAACTTGTTCGCTCCAGGCCGCGGGTGATAAGCGAATGGATCTCCTGAAAAGCTTCTGTATGTGGATTTGTGGGTTGATAGATCAGTGAGTCCGGGACATAACTCTGCAACAGCCATGACAATTCTTCATGTATAATGCTATCCAGCCTGGCTGCGGTGCGACGGTTGAGCGTGTCCTGTACCGTTGCTTTTAATTCATCTATCTGTTTAAGAATTGTTGTACTGTCTGCCCAAAAAGAATTTGGTTTGGAAATAACCTGTTGAGCGATTGACCAACCCGGAGTCAGTATAGCTGCATTATTTACCAGTTGCGATAAATTCTGGAACTGGCTTCGCACGCGGTTATTTCTTTCCACCTGCCTTGTAAAAGAATGAAATTGCTGATAAGCACTGTTAAAAAATAACAGCAACCCAATTAGCAGGATAAAGAAAACTGTATAAAGCAATCGGTTCCTATACATGATACAAGTGGTAATCTGTTACATGGCATATCAGCCATCCGTTATTGATAACCGCTGGTTCAGTAGGAGATAGGTGTAATCGCTGTTATTAAAAATAGGGTTTCTTCCTCTATCTGAAGCAATTTCTCGCGAGGGAACAGGTAAATTGATCTTTTTAGAGTATCGGAAATCAGATGGTATGTCTTCATGATACAGACGCCATAGCAGAATAGTAAAAGCGCTGGCGACAGCGCTTTTACTATTGCAATATCTAACCTGTTTCTTATTCTGTGACTTATTTATTTTGATACGCTCTTCGCCGCTTCAACAATAACATTGGCTACTTTTTCGGGCTGCGACATAAATACAACATGACTGCCTTTGATCTCGGTAACTTTAGTATTGGAACGTTTGTACATGTTCCGTTGAATTTCGGGAACAATACTTTTATCATCAGTTGCCACAATACCAAATGAGGGTTTGTTTTTCCATGCGGCATTGGTTATGGGTGTTGCAAAAGCTTTGGCGTAAAAAGTACCCTGGGATGCATACATAAAATCAGCTTCTTCTTTACTGATATCCGCGCAAAAACCGGCATGGTACTTATCCTTTGCATAATAAACAATTCCGTTTTCGTCGGGAGGTAAAACACCGTTTTCAGGTGCAGGAGGCGCTGACTGGATCCATTGCAAAGCTGATTCACCTTTGTCAGGCTGGAGGGCAGCAATGTAGACAAGCGCAGCAACTTTCGGGTGGTTACCTGCTTCTGTGATCACAGCTCCGCCCCAGGAATGACCTGCCAGTATAGTGGGGCCGTCTTGTTTATCGAGAGCAAATTTGGTAGCAGCCACATCAGCTTCGAGTGATGACAAGGGATTTTGAACTACTGTTACATTGTACCCTTTTTTGGTAAGCGTTTCATAAAGGGCTTTGTAGCCTGATCCGTCAGCAAATGCTCCATGTACCAGTACTACGTTCTTTATTGTTTGTGCGTCAGCTTCAACAACGGAAGCTGTTGTGGCTGATAAAGCGATAGTTGCGGCTAATGCAGCAGTTTTCAGTGTGTTTTTCAGTGATTGCTTTTCCATTTTATTTGCTGTTGAAGTTTTTGTTTGAATCAACAGTACAAAGATGCTTCGAAAAAGTGGCTGGAAGGATGGGGAGACTTCCCGGTTAGTTGTAATTATTTCCCTTATTTGGTTTGTGCTGCCTTATTCCTGAAATCCTGTGGCGAACTGCCGGTGTGTTTCTTGAAAAAATTGGAAAAATAGGACACGTCTTCAAAACCCAGGTCATAGGTTATATGCTTGACCGGTTTTTCGGTATAAGACAACAACCTCTTTGCTTCAATCATGATCCTCTCCTGGATTACCTGCGAAGGGCTTTTGTGATTATAAACAGCAAAAAGATTGGAAAGTGTTTTAGGTGATTTAAATAGCTGGCCTGCATAAAAGCTAACCGAATGCTCTGACCGGAAATGAGTTTCCACCAGCAGGTTAAACTTTCTGACCGTGTGAAATTTTTCTTCCGGCATTTTCTTGCCAGGGATATATTCTGATTTTGCCAGCCGGGTCACATATTTAATAAGCCGCTTCAACAATACCAGCAGCATTTCATTCTGGATATTATCCGTTGTTTTGAATTCTTCCACGAAAACATCAAGCAGCAATTTTATTTTTTGTCCGGCCTGTTCATCCAACCGTATGAACAAATGATCTGTGCTGCCAAAAAGAAATCCTACACAACTTACTTCACTGTCATGATCGATAAGGCAATAGAATTCCCGGTTAAATTGCCAGGCCACCAGTTCTGCAGACCGCTCGAAAGAAAAAGATTGGTCAAACAGAAGGGTCAGCAGCGTGTTGGAGGGAAACTCATGTTCTATCCCATCGATAGTTATTGTCTGGCTGGCACCGGGATTCCATGCGATGGTAAAATATTTGTTGGACTGGTCACGGCTGAAATACTGGCGGTCGAAGCCGGCTTCTCCAGTGAAAAGCAGGATATCTCCGCCAGTTTTTTTATCGCTGAGTTTAAACTTCATAAGTGGCAACCTATGAAATTTTACTTACAGGAACAAACCTCCATTGGAAATAATGGTAGTGACTCAGTTTCGTAATCAGATTTTCCCACCAAGACAACAAAGAACACAAAGAGATTTCTATATTATAATGCTTTGTGGCCTTTGTTGTCTTGGTGGGAACCCCCCCAAATTGAGTCACTACCGAAATAATAAACGATCTGGCAAAATAGCCGAATTCATTTATATTTGTCAAAATGACAATAAAACATTGATTGCCTATGATGCGTAGATTTTTTTTACTGCTGGGAGTGTTGCTGCTATCCGCCGGTGTGATCAGGGCGCAGGAAATCAGCCGGGTGGCAGAAAAGGATTTTGTGGCTTACCTGTTTGTTTATTTTACCGGCAACAGCGTGGAAGAGGAAGCTGTCCGGTACGCTATCAGCAGCGATGGATATAATTATTATGCGCTGAATAAAAATAACCCGGTCATTCTCTCTGCTAAAATCAGTTCAACAGGAGGCGTTCGTGATCCGCATATTTTAAGGGCTCAGGACGGGAAGACGTTTTATATGGTACTGACTGATATGACTTCTTCCAAAGGATGGAACTCCAACCGCGCCATGGTGCTGATGAAATCAACTGATCTTGTCAACTGGACCTCTTCCATAATTAATATCCAGCAGAAATATAAGAGCCAGGAAAACCTGCTGAGGGTCTGGGCTCCGCAAACGATCTATGATCCCGCCGTTAATAAATACATGGTCTACTGGTCAATGAAGCATGGCGAAGAGCCGGATATTATTTACTACGCTTATGCCAATGCAGACTTTACAGATCTGGAAGGAGAGCCCAAAGTACTGTTCATGCCCAAGAACAGGAAGTCCTGCATTGATGGTGATATCATCTATAAGAACGGCATTTTCCATCTTTTTTATAAAACAGAAGGTCATGGTAATGGAATACGCAAAGCAATGACCGATTCCCTTGGTTCAGGTATATGGATTGAACAGCCTGGTTATAAACAACAGACCAATGAAGCAGTAGAAGGTTCCAGCATATTCAAGCAGATCAACACTGATACTTACATTCTCATGTATGATGTGTATATGAAAGGGAAATACCAGTTTTGTGAAAGCAGGGACCTGGATACTTTCAAAGCCATTGATACAAAGATCTCGATGAACTTTCATCCCAGGCATGGCACGATCATTCCTGTTACCTACAAGGAACTGCAAAAACTGATGGACACATTCTCCGAACCCGAAGGTTTTCAAAAACCATTGGCGGCGAATAATCCTGTACTGGAAGGATATTATGCAGACCCAGATATTTTATATTCACGTAAAACCGGCAAATATTATCTCTATCCCACCAGCGATGGCTTTACAAGTTGGAGCGGATATTATTTCAAAACCTTTTCTTCAGACAACCTGAAGGACTGGAAGGATGAAGGCATTATTCTCGATCTGAAAAAAGATGTGCCTTGGGGAAACCGCAATGCATGGGCCCCTACTATCATTGAAAAGAAAGTAAAGAAAGACCAGTATAAGTATTACTATTATTTTACGGCTGCGCAAAAGATCGGTGTGGCAGTAGCTGATGATCCTGCCGGTCCGTTTAAAGATTCCGGTAAACCGCTTATTGCTTCGAAACCTGAAAATATCAAAGGTGGACAGGAAATAGATCCAGCAGTATTTGAAGATCCGCAAACCGGTAAAACGGATTTGTATT
>CBHEUU010000367.1:0-5366 GCA_965990355.1 uncultured Chitinophagaceae bacterium | reverse complement strand
AATTTGGTGGCAATCACTACCTCTTTCCGGAATGGTTCAAGAGCTTCGCCAACTAACAGTTCATTGTCGCCGTATCCCTGTGCCGTGTCAAAAAAAGTAATACCATGTTCAACCGCCGAACGCAATAATTTTATGTTTTCGTCTTTTGTGGGTGCATTTGGAAAACTTAACCCCATAGCACCGAAACCCAGTGCAGATACTTCCAATCCACTATTTCCCAATTTTCTTGATTTCATTTTTCTTGATTTAGATTTAATGCCGCAAAGGTTGTTCAACAGAAAATGAAATCATTTTCCATTTGGCAAAAAAAGATTTTAGCGGATATTTTTTCTTATTCTGCTCAAAGACGATTGTGTAATTCCCAAATACGAAGCGATAAATGATAAAGGCACACGATTAATTAATGTTGGAAACTTTTCAATGAAGTCGAGATAACGTGTAGTTGCATCTTGTGAAACTAACTCGCTTCTTCTTGCAATTTTTTCGGTGTGATATTTTGCAGTTATTTTTTGAAGAATATTGTCCCAACCCATAATAGTTTCGGAAATATCTTTCCATTCCCGTTTGGAAAAAACAATAAGTTTACAATCGGTAATGGCTGACAGATATTCAGAAGGCGTATATATTTCATCAATACTATTCCCCGATAAAATCAAATGGTTTTCGTCAATAAAGTAACGCGTAATTTCTTCGCTTTTGTTGTTGTAATAAAAAACCCGGATAACGCCATCCGTGAGAAAACCAATCTGCTTTACTGTCTTGCCAGCTTCCCAATAATATTCGTCTTTGCGGAGGTCTAATTCAGTTGCCTTGCTTGTAATAAGGTCAATTTGTTGTTTGTTCAAATTGCCAAATTGTAAAATGTAATCAATGAATTTTTCCATTTAGCAAAGCTAGCAATCGTTATTTGCCGGTATTTGTCATTTGGTAAAATCGCAACGCTCTGTGATCAATGATTTACCGAGCGTTTTTTTTTGTGTGTCATATTACAGATTCAAAATATAACACGCAGAATTTCAATCCAAACCCGGTCCGGGTTAAAAAAAGATTAAAAAAACTTAAACAACTTTATTAATTTTTTTAAAAAGTATCCTTATATTCAATTATTAGTTGCAAAACTTACCAAACTTAACTGCTTACAATGGGAAAGAAAAACCAGTATAGAGGACTGCTTTTAAAGGAATTTTACTTCTCCGGTAAATTATCCTGTGCCGATCTGAGCGAGCGGATCGGCAAAAGCATCCCACTTACTATGAATATCCTGAATGAACTGATAGCTGAAGGCTATGTAGTGGAATCAGGATATGCTCCCTCCAGCGGCGGACGCCGCCCGGTTATGTATTCCATCAAGCCCGATACCATTTATATTCTTTCCGTAGCAATGGATCAATTGGTAACCCGTATATCACTTATGGATATCGGGAATAATCATGTTATCCCTATCGAACGCTTCGAACTTCCGCTTAACCATAATCCCGAAGCGATGTCCATACTGGCTACAAAGATGAAAGACGTGATAAAGAAGTCTGGTATTGATAAAAAGAAGATCATCGGTGCAGGGATCGGCATGCCTGGCTTTATTGATTTTAAAAAAGGGGTGAACTATTCTTTTTTGGAAACACAGGAAAAAACCATCACCGTTTTTTTATCTGAGCAGCTTAAGATGCCGGTCTATATAGATAATGATTCGAGCTTGATTGCCCTCGCAGAACTGCATTTCGGCGCAGCCAAACAAAGAAAGAATGCAATGGTCATCAATATCAGTTGGGGTATAGGACTGGGTATGATATTAAACGGTGGATTGTTCCGTGGCCATAACGGGTTTGCTGGTGAGTTCAGCCATATTCCTTTGTTTGACAATAACAAGTTGTGCAGCTGTGGAAAGAGTGGTTGCCTGGAAACAGAAGCTTCTTTACTGGCAGTGATAGCAAAAGCTGCCAATGGTATTCAACAGGGGCGGAGTTCGGCTTTGGGTACCGGTTTTCCCGGTGGTCATTCGGAGCAGGACTGGGAGGCGGTGGTGAAAGCAGCACACAGGGGAGACCGTTTTGTAGTGGAATTATTATCTGATACAGGTTATGATATCGGCAGGGCCGTCGCGATCCTGATACACCTTATGAATCCGGAAGTGGTTATTCTCAGCGGCAGGGGAACGCTTGCTGGCAAAGTATGGCAGGCACCTGTGCAGCACGCTTTGAATGAACATAGTATTCCAAGATTGGCAGCAAATACAACTCTGGCTATTTCCACGCTCGGCTACCAGGCCGAGCTGATCGGTTCTGCGGCATTGGTAATGGAGAATATTGTAAAAGCTAATGAAAGCACAGCATTGATATCCAGGTCAGGTACCGGATTATCTAAAGAGGGTAAAAAAGTGTAACTACCTTAATTATTTAACCAAAAAAAACTGCAAATGAAAGCAAAACGACTGCCACTCGTATTTGTTGCCCTACTGTTTTGCCATATCATGCTTATGGCGCAAAACAGCAGAGTGATAAACGGTGTTATCAAAAACACCAGTGGAACGCCGATCCCATCGGCGACAGTAAATGTAAAAGGAACTACACAATCAGTCATCACAGACGAAGCGGGACGCTTTAGCATGAATCTCAAACAAGCTAATCCTATACTCGTTGTTACAGCCGTAGGATACGGCTCCAAAGAAACCCCGGTAACGAATGAATCAAACATAGACATAGCCCTGCAAACGGCTGCTGTTGATCTGTCTGAGGTTGTTGTTACCGGATTGGGTATTAAAAGAGAATCGAGGTCAATAGGATACTCTGCACAGAAAGTCAGTAATGCAGATATTACCAGGGCTGCTGCTCCGGACCTGGGATCAGGATTGATGGGTAAATCTGCAGGGTTGAATATTTCCCAGTCAAATGGTATTCAGGGAGGATCACAGCGTATTGTTATCCGTGGTAATAACAGTATCCAGAATAGTAATCAGCCATTGATCGTAGTGGATGGTATCCAGGTGCAGAATAATGCTGTAGGCGGTACAACCAACACTGCAAACGGCGGTGGTGCTACTGGTACCGATTTGGAAAACCCAAAGGACTGGGGTTCTTTCTTAAATTTCATTAACCCTGATGATGTGCAGGATATCACTGTACTGAAAGGGGCTACCGCAGCCGCTTTATATGGCGCACGCGGTTCAAACGGTGTTCTGCTGATCACTACAAAGAAAGGTGTAAAGAAGCCCGGTATCGGAGTTGACTATAACATGTCTACGCTGTTTTCCAAGGCAGCCCGCTTCCAGGAAGTTCAAAACTCTTATGGGTATGGTGCAGCAAATGCAATGTGGTCTGCTGTTCCTCAGTTCCCGACCGTTGGCGGTGAACTGCGCTATCCCGGCAACTATCCATGGGATGGTCAGCCTGTTGGTGATGCCTACCAGGCCGGAGGAGCCATTCCCGGTGGTTATTCTTCCTGGGATGTGTTCAGTTGGTATGGACCGGGCGCATCATGGGGACATAAACTGGATGGAACGGAGATCATCTGGTGGGATGGTGTGAAAAGAAAATGGGAGGCACAACCCGATAACAGAAAAGCATTCTTCAGAACAGGTAATACCACCACACATAATCTTTCTTTTAGTGGAGGCGGCGATTTTGGAACAGTGCGTGTGGGATTGACCAGGCAGGACAATACAGCTGTATTGCCCAATAGCCGTTACAATCAGAATGCAGTGAACCTGGGTACGAACCTGAATATTTCTGAAAAGCTCAAAGCAGAAGTCACTCTCAGCTATACAAATTATTACAGGAAGAATACCCCGGATATTGGTTCAGAAAACTCCTGGTCTAAATTTATGGGTTATGGCATGTCCAGGGATTACAAACCGCTTGAGTTCGCCATGTATAAAAATGCAGATGGAAGTAAGAATATATTTGATCAGACAAGTCCGCTCAAGTTTTATCCTTACAACAACAACTCATTTAAAGACCTGTTCTGGAACCTTAATGAGCATAATCAATACCTGAACCGTGATCAGTTGCTTGGTTCAGTTAAGCTTTCTGCTGACTTAACTTCCTGGTTGAACGTTACAGGACGGGCTTCCATGAACTATGCAAACACATCTGTTGAAAGCAAGTATACACCAATAGATGCAGGCGGTGTTCGAGGTCAGTACGGCATGGAATCCGTTAGAGACAGGAACGCGAATTTTGAACTAGTCACTACTTTGCATAAAGATGATATCATTAAAGACATCAATGCAAGCCTGCTGATCGGTAATAGCGCCCTTCGTACCAGGATGTACAATACCAGCGCATGGAATAATGGAGAAACCACGCCTTTCTCACTTCCTCATAAATACTTTCTTGCCAACACAACAGGAACGATACCTGCAGCTAAAGAAGTATGGGGCGATTATAACATCAATAGCTTGTTCGGAATACTGGACCTTTCTTATCGCAATTATCTCTTCCTGCAGGTAACAGGCAGGAATGACTGGTCTTCTACGCTTCCTATCGATAATGCATCCTATTTCTTCCCTTCTGCCAGTTTGAGTTTTGTATTTACTGAAGGCATTAAAAGCATGCAAAATCTGGGCTGGTTGAGCTATGGTAAATTCAAGTTATCTGCTGCCAAAAGCGCCAACGGTGCAAGACCGTATGAAACAAATTATACCTACAGCTCAGATGTGATCAGCAATTATCTTAATAATCCCACAGCCCCAACTTCATTTGGAGGTGTACCTGTAAGAAGAGTGGAAAGAATGCTTCCTCCGGCAGATCTGTTAGTGCCACAAAGGAATAAATCTTATGAAGTAGGATTGGAATTGGGCTTCCTGAACAATCGCCTGAACATAGAAGCTACTTATTATCAAACAAAAGCTACCGACCAGATCATGCAGGGATCACTGGCCCTGTCGTCAGGAGCACAGTACATTACATTTAATAGCGGCGAGCTTTCCAATAAAGGAGTTGAGTTTATCATAAGGGCAACACCTGTTCAAAAAACAAACCTGCGCTGGGATATCACACTCAATGCCGCCCACAACCAAAACAGGGTAGATGCTTTAGATGAAGGAATTGACAGGTATCCATTACAGGACCTGTGGGCAGCCAATGGGGTGCAGATGTATGCCAAAGTAGGGGATAATTATGGTACGATATACGGGTACGACTACACCTACTTGAATGGTCAGAGAGTGGTAGAAAGGATATTAGATAAAACCGATCCTACCAAAGTTGTAGGTACACGTTATGTTACTACTACTGATCCTGTGGCTATCGGAAATGCAACGCCAAAACTTACCGGTGGTTTGGGTAATACAGTAAGGCTTAACAATTTCAGCTTATATATTCTTACCGACTTTAAACTTGGCGGTGATATCTATTCAGCAGATTACTCAG
>CBHEUU010000366.1:0-5400 GCA_965990355.1 uncultured Chitinophagaceae bacterium | reverse complement strand
AACCAGGGTGTGATGTTTGAAAAATTCCTTCACACAAAATATGTAGGGCAAAAAAGATTTTCACTTGAAGGTGGGGAAACGACTATCGCTGCGCTTGATGCTATTATCAATACAGCCGCTGATCATGATGTGCAGGAAGTAGTGATAGGCATGGCCCACCGCGGACGTCTGAACATTCTTGCCAATATCATGGGTAAAACCTATGAGCAGATCTTCAGTGAATTTGAAGGTACTGCCAAAGTAGACCAGACCATGGGAAGCGGTGATGTGAAATACCATATGGGATATGGCAGTGAATTAAAAACACCCAACAATAAAGGCATCTATCTTAAACTGATGCCTAACCCATCCCACCTTGAAGCCGTGGACCCTGTAGTGGTAGGGTTTGCACGCGCTAAAGCTGATGTATTATACGGGTCTGATTTTGATAAAATATTACCGATACTTATTCATGGTGATGCTTCACTGGCAGGCCAGGGCATTGTGTATGAAGTGATGCAGATGAGCAATCTGGAAGGTTATTATACCGGTGGCACCATTCACTTTGTGATCAATAACCAGATCGGTTTTACAACTGATTTTGATGATGCTCGCAGCTCTGATTACTGTACTTCACTGGCTGCAGCCATCCAGGCTCCCGTATTCCACGTTAACGGAGATGATCCTGAAACAGTGATCAAATGCGTGGAGATAGCAACCCGCTATCGTCAGAAATTTAATTCTGATGTGTTCATTGATATGGTTTGCTATCGCCGTCATGGACACAATGAAGGCGATGATCCAAAGTTTACACAACCTCACCTGTATGCTTTAATTGACGAGCATCCTAACCCAAGGGAAGTGTATGTAAAATATTTGCTGGAAAATGGAGAAGCAGATGCGCAGGAACTGGCAAAGGAAATGGAAAAGAAATTCTGGTCAGATCTGCAGGAGCGTCTTGATGAAGTGAAACAAAATCCGTTGCCGTATCATTTACAGCCACCTGATAAATGGTGGAACAGCCTGCGTCAATCCACTGAAGAGGATTTTGAACAATCTCCTATCACAGCGGTGAGCCAGGATGTTTTCAAAAAAGTGTTTGATGCATTGATGCAATGGCCTGCTGATTTCAAACCACTGCGCAAAGTGGAAAAGATATTGCAGGATAAAATAAAATTATTCGAAGCCGAAAAGAAAACAGATTGGGCTACTGCAGAATTGCTCGCTTATGGCAGCTTGCTGCTTGAAGGCAAAGACGTTCGTATGAGTGGCCAGGATGTGAAGAGAGGAACTTTCTCCCATCGCCATGCAGTGCTGATGGATGAAGTGACTGATAAACCTTACAACAGGCTCAACAATTTCGGAGCTGAAGGCAAATTCAGAATTTATAATTCTTTGCTGAGCGAATATGGTGTGCTTGGTTTTGAATACGGTTATGCCTTAGCCAATCCCAGTGCCCTGGTGCTTTGGGAAGCGCAGTTTGGTGACTTCGTGAATGGTGCACAAACCATGATCGATCAGTTCATCTCTGCCGGCGAACAGAAATGGAACCGTATGAGCGGCATCACCATGTTGCTGCCTCACGGTTATGAAGGACAGGGGCCTGAACACAGCAGTGCCCGCCTGGAAAGATTCCTTCAATCCTGTGCTGAACTGAATATGGTGATCACTAATATCACCAGCTCTGCTAACTTTTTCCATGCGCTGAGGCGTCAACTGGCATGGCCATTCAGGAAGCCGCTGATTAATTTCGCACCTAAAGCCAATCTCCGTAATCCCGGCACTTATTCTTCCATAGAAGAATTTACCAATGGCGGGTTCCGCGAAGTGATTGATGATACGTTTGCTGATACAGCCAAAGTGAAAAAGGTATTGTTCTGCAGCGGCAAAGTTTATTTTGACCTGGCAGAGCGCCAGAAGAAAGATGATCGTAAAGATGTTGCGATCATCCGCGTGGAGCAATTGTATCCATTACCGCTGAAGCAACTGGAAGAGTTGTATGCACGCTATAGCAAAGCCACCTGGTTCTGGGTGCAGGAAGAGCCGCTTAACATGGGCGCAGCTTCCTTCCTTCAAATGAACCTGAAGAGCATCAATTATGGTGTGATCAGCAGGCAACCTTCCGCTGCCACTGCTACCGGCTATGCCAAAGTGCACAAGCAGGAGCAGGAAGAGATAGTGGAAACAGCATTTAGTATATAATTACCTTTACGATTAAATAGATTTATCAGCGATATAATAAGCGATTTTATGATTGAAATTAAAGTACCGACAGTAGGAGAGTCTGTAAGTGAAGTAACCTTATTGAAATGGAATAAGAAGGATGGAGAATATGTAGAAAGGGATGAAGTAATCGCTGAACTGGAAAGCGAGAAAGCCACATTTGAAGTGAATGCAGAGCAGGCTGGTGTATTAAAGACTTCTGCACAGGAAGGCGATACACTGAAGATTGGTGATATTCTGGCAAGCATTGATGAAACAGCGGCAAAACCAGAAGGAAAAGCAGCCCCTGCTGCAAAACCGGCAGAAGAAAAGAAAGCGGAAGCAGCGCCTACGAATGGCGTTAAAGCCGCCAGTACAACTGCTACTGCTGCACCTGTCACTTCTGTTCCGAATGATATTAAGGCTACGCCTGTAGCATCAGCAATTATTGCTGATAAAAAAGTGGACCTCAAGAGCGTTACACCCAGCGGCTACCAGGGTAAAATATTAAAGGATGATGTGCTGGCAGCATTGGCTAATCCTGGTAAGAAGGCATTTGCAGGTGCTGAATTATTCACCCGCAATGTGCGCGCTGAAAAGATGAGCAATCTGCGCAAAACCATCAGCCGCCGCCTTGTGGAAGCAAAGAATACCACTGCGATGCTCACCACTTTCAATGAAGTGGATATGACGGCTATCATGGAGATCCGCAGCAAATACAAAGACAAATTCAAAGAGATACATGGTGTAGGCCTTGGCTTTATGAGCTTCTTTGCCAAAGCCTGTTCTGTAGCACTGGCTGAATGGCCTTCAGTAAATGCTTACATTGATGGGGACCAGCTTTTGTATCATGACTATGCAGATATCAGTATTGCGGTAAGTACTCCAAGAGGTCTGACCGTTCCGGTGATCCGCAATGTGGAAAGCCTGGGCATGGCAGATATTGAAAAGAAAGTAATTGAACTGGCAGGCAAAGCGCGCGACAGCAAGCTTACTACAGAAGAATTAACTGGTGGTACATTCACTATCACCAATGGTGGTGTATTCGGTTCTTTAATGAGTACACCAATTATTAATATTCCACAAAGCGCTATTCTTGGTATGCACAAAATACAGGAGCGCCCAATGGCAATTAACGGGCAGGTAGTGATCAAACCAATGATGTACCTGGCTCTCAGCTATGATCACCGTATCATTGATGGAAGGGAATCTGTGAGCTTCCTGGTAAGAGTGAAAGAATTGCTGGAGAATCCTGATCAGTTACTTATTGTTAAAGATCCTGTGAAGACACTTCTGGAGCTATAAGAATTATATAAAAACTAATAACAAATAAGCGGCTATAGAGTGATCTATGGCCGCTTTGTTTAAAGGTACTGACTCATTTTCAAACTATTCTTTCGCTTAATGCCTTGGCTATCGCTTCCTTACCACAGTTGACATGCAACTTTTGATAAATGTTTTTTAAATGCGAACGGATGGTGTCGAATGCGAGGTGCATTTCCGATGCAATAAGTTTGATGCTATAGCCTTTTATCAGCCATTGCAGCACTTCAATTTCACGGGGAGAGAGTTTGTATTTGCCCGGGTCCTTTTTTACCTGGAAAGTGTTTAGCACTTTTTTGGCGATGGTGGGCGACATGGGTGCCCCGCCTTCCACCACATCATGTATTGCTTCAAATAATTTAGCAGGAGGTGTTTTCTTTAATAAATAACCATTGGCACCGGCACAAAGGCATTTGAACAACTTGTCTTCTTCTTCAAAAACAGTATACATGATCACAGCGGTTTCCGGTCTTGCTTCTTTGATCATGGTCACACCTTCAATACCTGTTTTCCCCGGCATATCAATATCCATCAATACTACGTCCGGTTGATATACCCGTGCAATATTTGCCGCTTCATCACAATTGCTGAAATCACCGGCCACGTCATAACCATTCATCTTTAACAGGTATGCTAATGATTCCCGGAGCCTGTCATTATCTTCAAAGAGGATTATTCTCGGAGACATATCTTTTAATTAAGATTGTTTGCAGTCTTTAAGTAAGCGTTTCCGGTTAGCTTAAAACCCAGAGCCCAACCGCAAACCTTATTTAAAATTAGTGTTTTATCAACCGGTAGTTCTCACTCATTTGTGTGGTTTATGCCACCGGCATGGATATGTTTGTTTCTGTGCCTTTGCCTGATTCAGAACGTATAAGAATGTGACCGCCCCATTTTTCAGCCCTGGCCTGCATGTTTTTAATTCCATTTCTTTCGGTTGACCTGCTTTTGTCAAAACCGATACCGTTGTCTTTAACCTGCAGGTGCAGATCATTTTTTTCAAACCAGATCCTGATCTCCACCTGTGTTGCTTTTGAATGCTTATAAATATTATTGATCACTTCTTTGAACAGCAGGAAAAAATCACGCCGCTGTTCCATACTCAGCCTGCGATGTGCAAAGCGGTCATCAAAATCAATCACATATTTTTCCACTCTGCTTTCCAGTATTTCAGCAGCGTAGCGCCGCATCCGCGCTACCATTTGTTCCATTGTATCGTTGTTGGAATTAATGCTCCATACAATATCATCCAATGCCTGTCCAGAGCTTGCTACTTCTTCTGAGATTCTGTTAAGAAATGCGGATGTTTCCGCTGCAGGAGAAACCCCGGCTTTACTTAATTCAGATAAGATACTTATATGAGTAAGCGCTGATCCGATATCATCGTGCAGATCCGAAGCGATGCGGTTGCGGACTTTCTGCAAGTGGATCAACTGGCTGATGCGATAGCGATAAATACCATATAAAGCAGCAGCTAATAATAATACACATAAGCCAATAAACCAGGGCGTTTTCCAGAATGGCGGACTGATAATGATCATCAACGAAGTAATAGGTGCTTTATCACCGGAGAGACTGCGAGAAGCTTTTACACGGAAAAGATATTCCCCCGAAGGGAGATGGGTGTAAGCTGCATAGTTCCTGTTACCGGCTTCCATCCAGTCTTTATCATAACCAGACAACTGATACGAATAGTTAAGCCTGCCTGCGGATAGAACATCGAGTGCAGCAAAATTGAACGACAGTGAGTTTTGCCGGTAAGGTAATAACAATACTTTTTTATACGTGATCAATGTATCTGTATGCAAAGGCTGATTGTCGGCCAGCACCTGTGTGATCACTACAGATGAAGGTTGCTCGATGCGGGAAAGCTTTGCAGGATCAAATACTGTCAAC
>CBHEUU010000365.1:0-5402 GCA_965990355.1 uncultured Chitinophagaceae bacterium | reverse complement strand
TGATTAATGTCGGCGCATTGATTTTAGAGAGGTCTTGTTCGATTGGAAACTGTCCGGCTTGCGCCCGGGCGCGGAAAGCGGCAAGTTGTCCGTTTCTGGTTTTTAGCGGGCGGTAATAATAAGCCACGCGCTCGTCCGTTACCTTTGAATCATCGTAAAAGCTTTTCTCCAAACCTTGGCGCACGAGATTGTCCGAAGTCAAAGCTAAAGCCGTCAAAGCGCGACCGACAAACGGAATACGAGCATATCCGGGAACGAGCGAACTGCCGCCGACCGAATATATGCCACCGCTATCGATCAGAATCAAACCCGCCAGGATATAATAAATATTTTTTTTCATACTGTTATTTTTACTGTTCATACTCATTATAGATCCACATTTACACCAAAAGAATATTTACGTTGATAGGGATATTCCCATCCATATCCATCGCTGATGGATTCAGGATCGAGATATTTTTTAATAGAAGAAAACTCAAACAGGTTTTCTCCACTGAAAAACACTCTTAATCTTTTTATTCCGAAGTTCCGCGTCATGTTGCCTGGGAAAGTATATCCCAGCGTCACATTTTTGATACGGAGATAAGCCGCATTCAACAGATACTTGGTTTGTGCAATATCGAGTCCGGAACCGTAGTTATTATCAGCAAGCCATGATTGCAATACAGGGAAATAGGAGTTTTTATTTGCATCAGCTAATCCTGCATTGATATAGGAGGCTGAATGCATGGCACGGGTAGCCGGGTCATCCGATGTAGCACGGTAGAAATCCAGGTTCCAGGGATATACATTGGCATAGGGTTGCTGGTATGGTCCCCAGAAAAGATAATGACGGGGATAGTAATCCTGCTTTGCTACTCCCTGCAGGAAAACAGACAGGTCAATATTATTCCAGCTCATATCCAGGTTAAAGCCGAAGCGATACCTTGCGCTGCTATTGCCGATAATGCTCAGATCTTTTGGGTCTTTGGTGGACGGGCCTAATTCAATTTTATTGTTACCATCAAGATCTTTGTAACGGGGCCATCCTTCAACAATGCTTAATGCTCCCCAGGGAATAATTGCTGTTTGGTCCAATTTAGCAATCTGGTCGGCCGATTCAAAGAAACCATCATTCGTTAATCCCCATATTTCGCCAATCTCCTGGCCTGGCCTGTATGCGGCAGAGAATGTTCCTAATGCATTTTTGTATTTGGTAATCTTACTTTTTGAATCAGAAAGAATAAATCTTGCATTGAGAGAAAATGGCTTTGAGCCCACACTGAATGTATTGCGGTAAGCCAGTGAAAACTCCCATCCCTGCGTACGCAGATCGGCTGCATTCTGATACGGTGCAGTTGTACCCAGCACGCCAGGCAATTCCTCGCTTTCCGTCAACATCCCTTTTGTATTACGGATATAATAATCAAAGGACAACTGTATCTTATCTTTAATCAATCCCACATCTGTGCCCACATTAGTAGTGGTAACTTTTTCCCAGGTATAATTATTGGGATCTACTTGCAAAGAAGGAGCAGCACCCAGAACGGTTTGTATATTTCCATCAATAAGGTAAGAGGACTGGCGTGTTGGCAAGGTTTGCACATAACCATAGGGAGATACGCTCTGGTTGCCAAGGTCACCATAAGAAGCCCGGAACTTTAATGATGATAATACCGGTTGTAAATTATCAAAAAAAGATTCCTTGCTGGCTATCCATGCCGCAGAAATAGAGGGGAAAAAGCCCCAGCGGTTAGTGGACGGGAAACGGGAAGAGCCATCATATCTGCCATTGCCTTCCAGGATATAACGGTCCTTAAAAGTATAGTTGAGCCGTCCAAATACACTCCGGATCCCATAAGAATAGTACTCAGACCGGGTCCCGTCGCTTATGCCTGAGTTACTGATCGTTCCAACGCCGGTTGTTAACCCGATATAAGGAACAGAAGAAGAAATGACCTGCGTTTTGGAAGCGTATACAGGATCCCATTCATAACTTTCCTGGTTATAACCCGCTAATACTTTGAATGCATGATCGCCAAAATTCTTGTTGTAGTTCACATACAAATCAAAAACATCCTGGTTGATCGTTGCATTTGCTTCGGTGATAGCCCCACTGGCATTTTCGATCCTGATATCTCCTGGACCAAAACCGATAGAATATGGAAGGTTTTCTATATGATACTTGCGAAGCTCACGCTTAAAACTCGCATCACCGGTTATCTGTAGGCTGTTATTAAAGAAAGAGGCTACCCCACGCAGGATATTCTGAAAACCAAAACGGGTATTCACATTGCGGCCACCATCTGTCAATTGAGCAGCCAGCCGGCCTGCTGAATTATTGCCCCAACTGCCATCAGGGTTCTTTACCACATTGGTCGGTTGCAGGTAATATACATCTGTAATGGCATAAGTAGGCGCATCCCTTTTCAATTGATACACGGATAAATTGTTATCCAGTTTCAACCAGGGGAATGGAGAAAAATTCAGTTTCCCCCTCAGGCCATACCTGTTCCAGTCGTCCTTACTGAGTTTATTCAATCCATTCTCTTTTGTATAGTCGGCCGACAAAAGATAACCGATGGGATTCTTTCCGTTGCTGGCAGAACCACTGAAAGAAAGGGTGTGGTATTGTGAAAAATTGGTTTTACTGAAAAAATAATCATTCCAGTTATTGCTTCCCATATAAGCCCATTTGGTAGGATCGGAAGGATCCACTCTTACATCCACTACCGAAGGATCTTCCGAACGCTGTTTGGCCCACTGGTAATATTCATCTGAAAAGTTTACATAATCCCAGGGCGTATTATCAGTGGAAGTTTCCAACACTCTTGAATAGATATACGGATCTGTTACGGCTTCTGGCAGTATGGTCCGTTTTGATAAGGCAAAATAATTATTGTAGCTGATCGTCTGCCTTCCATTGGTTGATCCTTCTTTGGTAGTCACCAGCAATACGCCATAAGAAGCCCTTGCTCCATAAATGGCCGCAGAAGCCGCATCACGCAGTACCGTAATAGAAGCGATATCAGAAGGATTTAGCCGCAGCAGGTCATCTGTTGCAGCAGCAATACCATCAATCACGATCAATGGCCCGCCTCCATTTATAGAAGTAAAACCACGCACATTGATAGTCGGCGTCTGGCCAGGCTGACCGCCACCATACGTGATATTAAGACCAGGGCTCACACCTTGCAATCCCTGGAACACATTGGCAATAGGCCTTTCAGCAAGCCGCTTGCCCGATATCTGGTCAACAGCCCCTGTTACATTCAGCTTTTTGGAAGTACCATATCCAACCACTACAACTTCCTGTAGATCCGCTGCTGCAGCCTGTTTCAGGTTGATCAGCAACGAAGCGCTTTGTGAAGCCTGTAAAGTATAATTGTTCAGCGCCTGGGGTTCATATCCTACAGAAGTAAAACTGATCATGTATGATAGTGACGGCACCAAACCTGTAAAGCTAAAAGCACCCTTGCTGTCGGTAGAAGTAGTAGCCGCATAAACCAATGAATCATTTTTCAGTGAAACAGAAACACCGGCAAGTGCTTCACCTTTTTCTGTCTGCACCACACCGCTTATTGATGCAGTTCCTGACCGGCCTTGACTGCCTGCCGACAACACAGTTTGTGCAGACAACTTAATAAAAACGGAGAAAGAGAAAAATACTAACCATACACAGCATCGCCATGCTGCTGACTGATTGCTTTTTTTCATAAACAATTAAATTTTGGTAATAGAATCCCGAACACACTTTCGTGCATTGTTAAACAATAAATACTTATGTAAATTGATACGGTGATTAATCTGCAAACCTGTATTCATACGGAAGCAGGTAATTGAATATTACTGTTCATCACTCAGTAACAGCGCAAATGTCAACAGATCGGTGAAGAGTTAAGATTAACATATTGTAAACAGGAGAAGGCAACCGTTTGCAAATGCGAAGCAATCGTTTGTTTATTTTTTAAAAATGGATTCTAACTCTTTGATTAAATTTGAAATAGAAGAAAAAAAATATATCATGATAACATCGAAGCGGCGAATTAAGAGAATGCCTTAAAAGCAGCGCGGAAAAAGAGTGGGAAATAAAAAAACCGCTTATCGCGGTTTATAGCCGAAGAATTAAACTCATACTGATTTTGCCATTGCCTTTCTTTCCGTCTTTACTGCAACCCCTTTAAACTCTGTGGGGATTTTCGCCAGCAATCTTGCTGTGAGGCTCTGTACAAAAATGACAATATATTCCGACTTGCCTTTTCCTTTTATACCGGCGCCGGTCACTCCCCGCTGACCCTTTAACTGGTCATACAACTCCTTTTTTACTGCGGTAATATTTGCCATACTGTAAAATTATAAAATTTTCACTGAAAAGGTATCCAGCACTTCTTCTATAGGAGAGGCAAACGTAGTGCCGTCATCTGTTCCCGCAAATAAAAGCCCGACAGCTTTCAGCGTATCTTTCTGAAAGATCAATGCACCGGAATCTCCTGCATCACAGAACATAGCTCCCCTGTTGCCTTTCACTTCAAACTGGTCCTGGAAGTCGATCTGCTTTCCATCAAAATCAACCTGGATATCCAGGTTGCGGGTAGTTACCTTTCCTTTGGTATGCCCGGTGCTTCTTCCAAATTTTTCCACTTTCATTCCGTTCACCACATCTGCTGTCCCGGAGATCCTGTTTTTAAGCCAGACAGTGTACTGCGGTTTCAGTTCAGGCAACACTTCAGCAATTGCAGCATCCATCCGGTTAGGAGCGGAACGGTCAATATCAACCAGGTAAGATAATTCTGCAATGATATCTTTTGTGCGTTTTCCTCCATCCATTATTCCCGGCTGCAGGATAGGGTCCTTAAACTTACCGCGGTTTGAATTGGCCAGCACATGATTATTACTAAGAATGTATATCTTCTTTTTATCATCCTGCACAAAACATCCCAATGTGCCTGCTGTTACACGGTAATGTGCCACTGATATTCCAGGATAAGGCGGGCGATGATGATTGGTGAGCGTACGGAATTTTATCGGGCCTGTTTGTTCTATTACAATATCCCTGGCCTGCATGCCATAATATTTTGAAAGATTGGCAGGACTTAATTTCAGTTTATCGCGTGTCAGCACTTTTATAAAATTCTCTCCATTCAGTTTCTGGCCTATACCCACACCATTCATATTCGCGAGCATCGTTTTTTGCAGGTTGGCGCCCACAGGAGATATAGCAGGATTAAAAGAAATGATTCTTTTTGCTGATTGGAAAGTTTTGAAAAATGCAGCGGCAATAGCCTGTTTGATATTGAAAGCTGTGCGGAAGTCCATTAGTGAATTATTAGGGTAAACGGGCTGAATAAGATATGTAAGATAAAAAATCGTTGATGATTGTAATAATCTCCCAGTGATTATTTCTTTGTGCTCTTTGTTGTCTT
>CBHEUU010000364.1:0-5430 GCA_965990355.1 uncultured Chitinophagaceae bacterium | reverse complement strand
TGCATCCCTTCCGCGGCTGGCCCTGCTTGGGCTCGTCATCCTTCTCCAATTTACTGGTGTATTGGCACAGGAAAGTCCCCGGACTATTACCGGTACTGTACGAACAGCTGATGGCTTACCACTGGCCGGTGCTACCGTTTCGCTTAAAGATGATAAAACAGCATCCACTACAGATGCTGAAGGTAAATTCAACATCCAGTCTTCACCTGGAAAAACAGTGCTTGTGATTTCCTTTATAGGATACATCACCCGTGAAGTGCCTATTGAAACAGGTGCGATGGAAATACGCCTGAGTCAAAACCCGTCAGAGCTGAGTAGTGTGGTAGTAATAGGTTATGGAACGTCCCGCAAAAGTGATCTCACCGGATCGGTTGTATCGGTTAAAGCAGATGAGTTGAAAGCTGTGCCTGCTACCAGTCTCGATCAGCAATTGCAAGGACGTGCTGCAGGTGTGCAGGTAACGCAAATATCCGGTAAGCCTGGTGCAGAAACCTCTATTCGCATTCGCGGTACAAGCTCTATCAATGCTGGTAATGAACCATTGTATGTGATTGATGGTATGCTGGTAAACAGTGATGGGGCTGATATGAGTGTAGGTGGTACCCGCGGCCCGCGCATCAGCCCGCTTTCGTCCATCAACCCCAGCGATATCGAATCAATTGAAATTTTAAAAGACGCTTCCGCTACTGCAATGTATGGTGCACGTGGTGCCAATGGTGTAGTGCTGATCACAACGAAAAGAGGCCGCGCCGGAAAGGGTACGGTTACTTTGGAAACATACCAGGGATGGCAAACCATAGCTAATAAACTGAAAGTATTAAACGCTGCGCAGTATGCAGACTTCGTGAATGAAGGCCGGCTGAATGCAAACCAGATCCCAGTGTATGTAAACCCTCCGAACCTGGGCGTGGGTACCGACTGGCAGGATCAATTGTTCCGCACTGCGCCAATGGGCAACTACCAGTTGTCGTTCACTGGTGGTAATGACCGTACCAAATACAATATCTCCGGCTCTTTCTTTGATCAGAAAGGCATTATCGAGAGCAGCAACTTTAAACGTTAGTCTTTCCGTACCAACCTGGAGCAGAAAGTGACTGATAAACTTACTGTCGGTACTGCTATCACTTATTCACGGCTGAGCAGTACAGGTGTACTCACCAATGCAGGGCAAATTGTTCCCGGTGTGGTTACTTCAGCTGTATTGTTCAACCCGGTACTGCCGGTATATGACAGCAATGTGGAAGGCGGCTATACTTTTGAAAACGACAGGGGTAAAATACTGGGCAATCCGATCGCAGAAGCAAAAGAATATACTTCCACTACTGTGCTTTCACGTTTTTTAGGGAATGCTTTTGCACAATATGCGTTTGATAAGCACTGGACATTTAAAACCACTTTTGGCCTGGATACCTATACCAATAGCGAGAATAGCTTCGGACCTAATTTCCTGAAACGTACAGAAGCCAGCAAAGGTGAGGCTTCATTAGGTAAGTCGATTGGCAATACATGGCTGAATGAAAATACACTGAGCTATAATAATCATTTTGGCGACAGGCATAATGTGAATGCAGTGTTGGGTTATACCATGCAGCAATTCCAGAATGAGCAGATGTTTGTATATGCTTTCGATTTTCCGGATAACCGTACCGGCTATCATAATATAGGAGCCGCGCTTAATCCGCAAAAACCTGCGAACAGCGAATCTGAATGGAGCATGATCTCTTATCTCGGACGTGTAAACTATACCCTCGATGATAAATACCTGTTTACACTGACTGGCCGTGTGGATGGTTCTTCCAAATTTGCTGAAGGTAATAAGTATGGCTTTTTTCCTTCGGGTGCTGCAGCCTGGAGAATATCCCGGGAAAAGTTTATGGAGAATATGGAAGCCATCAGTGACATGAAGCTGCGTGCAAGCTATGGCGTGATCGGCAACCAGGCTATACCACCATACCAGTCGCTTGCATTGGTTGGTCCCTTTGGTGAAGGCGTATTCAATTCAGGAAACAGTTATGAAGTATTTACCGGCCGTGAACCGCTTTCTTATGTGAACCGTGACCTGAAATGGGAAACAACACGCCAGTTGGATATCGGTATGGACCTTTCGCTGCTGAAAAACCGTATTACGTTCACTGCCGATTATTATAAGAAGCGTACAAATGATTTGCTGTTGTCAAGCCCTATTCCACTTACAACAGGATTTGCTTATACACTGCTGAATATTGGAAACATTGACAACTGGGGAGTAGACCTTGATCTGCGCACTATTAACCTGAAAGGAAAACTGGAATGGACATCTGCGGTAAACTTTTCACTGAACCGTAATAAGATCTTAAACCTGAACAGTGAAACGGATGTGATTTTGCAAAACAGTATCCTGCTTCGTGAAGGGGTGCCTATTGGTACTTTCTATGGTTATCAGTTTGATGGGATCTTTCAATCGGATGCCGAAGCTGCTTCTAGTCCTGTACTGGTAGGACAGGAGCCAGGATCTCCCAATCCTGCATCCCGCGCACGTGCAGGTGATCGCCGCTACCGTGATATCAATAAAGATGGAAAGATCGATGCAAATGACCGCACCATACTTGGTTCTGCACAGCCTAAATTTACCTGGGGTTTTGGCAATACACTTTCTTACAAAAGCATGGAGCTGTCATTTTTCTTCCAGGGATCACAGGGAAATAAAATGGCAAACCTCAACAATCTTGATCTGCTGAATTTTAATGGACAGCAAAACGTATTGGCAGAAGCGGGACTCAATCGCTGGACCCCGGATAATCCCAGCAATAAATATCCGCGCGCTCTTTCTGCAGGTAGCCTGGATATAGGCGTGATATCCTCAGCCATTGTGGAAGACGCTTCTTATATCCGCCTGCGCAACGTAACATTTGCTTATAACCTTCCTTCAAAATTAGTACGCAAAGCGGGGATGAGTAACCTGCGCCTGTATATAAGTGGCACCAATCTTTTCACCATCACGAATTATTCAGGATATGATCCAGAAGCCAATACATATGGACAAAGCACCACTTTACTCGGTCTTGATTTGGGTGGTTATCCGCAGGCACGGATCTACCAGGTAGGATTAAGTGCTACATTCTAAAATTCAAAAGCTTGTTTGATATGAAAAAATATTCAATAAAACTGATCACATTGCTGCTGCTGGCGACAGCTGCGCTTACTTCCTGTAAAAAATTCCTGGAAGAAAAACCAAAGAACCTTGTTACGGTACAGAATTTTTATGAAACCGAAGCAGATGCGATTGCAGCAGTGAATTCGGTATATGCGTATCTCAACTCGGTAGATAATTTTGCTGCCGGCGGAAATACAGCCGGTGTTTACCATAGCACTTTTTGGTTGGCTATTGGCCTTGCTTCTGATGAAATGCTGAACAACCAGCTTGGAGCAGCCAACTTTGATCAGCTTGCCAGCTTCTCGTATACATCCATGAATCCTTCTGTGGAGGAAATATGGGGAATGCATTATAAAACAATTACACTTGCCAATATTGCTATTGCCCGCATACCTGGCATTAGCATGAATGCCTCCTTACGCGATCGTCTTGTAGGTGAAGCTAAATTTCTGCGTGGATTGATGTACTTCAATTTAGTGCGTATGTTTGGACAGGTGCCTTTACTGGTAGAAGAAAACAATCCGTTGCTGCCAGAGAAATCAACAGTGGATGCAGTGTACACACAGATCATTGCCGACCTGGGTGACGCAGCCAATGTGTTACCTCTCAGTTATACAGCAGGCAATGGCCGCGGCCGTGCTACAAGCGGTGCTGCAAATGCGATACTGGCAAAAGTATACCTGACCTGTAAGAACTGGGAGCAGGCATCCATTGCTGCTAAAAAAGTAATTGACTCGAATGAATATGCATTGTGGGATGATTTTGCTGATGTGTTTAAGCTTTCGAGCCGTGCTGGTAAAGAAGCCATCTTCTCTGTTGGTTTTGGTGATGCCGGTGGAGCGATCAGTTTTTGGGAAGTAGGTCAGTTTAATGTACGCTTATTGCCAACTGCATTGAGTGTGGAAGGAGTACAAAATGCACAGGGCTGGCAATTCCCCACACAATATTTATACAATCAATTTGAAGCTGATGACCGCCGGCGTGCTGTAACATTCATTACAGAAATTGATGACCCGGCCGGTGCATACACCATCCGTCCGTATGTACAGAAATACTGGGACAGGGTAGCTGAGCCGCAGGGAAACAGTTCTTCCAATGATTTCCCGGTGATACGATATGCAGACGTGTTGCTGATGTACGCCGAAGCACAGAACGAACTGGGTAATACCCTTCCCGCCCATCAGTATATAAACATGGTGCGCAAACGTGCCCGTTTCAATGGTACTGCTTATCTGAACGTGGTGCCTGATTATGCTGGCCTGAGCAAAGATCAGTTTCGTGATGCTGTGCTGAAAGAGCGGATGATGGAATTTGTTTTTGAAGGCCAGCGGTGGTTTGATCTCGTGCGTATGGGTAAACTGGAACAGCTTGTTCCCCTGGCAAAACCAGGTGTGGTGCCTGCTGCACGCAATTACCTGTTTCCTTTACCACAGAGGGAAGTAGACCTGAATCCCAAACTTGGACAGAATGATGGTTACCAATAAATCCTGAAATACCAATTTTTTAATAGATATAAAACCATAAGAGTTGTACAATTCGAACTTTGACAAATTACCTGAAGTGGTAGTGCACGGATATAATGGTTGCACTGGCTGGAATGAGATTATAGAAGAATGGCGTTCCAGTATAGAAGATGCAGGCAAGAAAAAGAAACTGATTTGCCTGGAATGTTATCATGGCGTGATAACAGAGCCGATTATTGATCGTATGCGCCAGGCATTTCCGCATGCTGCATTTTATCCGGTGGCTGAAGCGCTGTTGCCGGGTGATAAACTGGAACCACTGGTATATCCTTATGTAACAGATGATCCCGTATTTGGCTACATCACGCCACTTGTTTTAAATGATTTTTTTGATACAGCTAATCTGAAAAGCCTGGCAAATGCTGCCGCAGATGATGAAAGCAGCGTGGTGATTATTTATGGCACAGGCGCTTCATTGGTGCCTGTAAAATACGATCGCCTGATCTATGCTGATATGCCCCGCTGGGAGATACAATTGCGCTTCCGCAGAAATGAAGTGGGTAATATTGGCATTGAGAATGCAGATGCCGCTTTTGCCTATCAATATAAGAGAGCTTTTTTTGTTGACTGGCGCGTATGCGATAAGCTCAAACGTACTTTATTGCACAAGGCCGATTATGTGTTGGATACTACTCACCCTGATGAACCCAAAATGGTAACTGGTCAAGCGCTCATGCAAGCGCTGGAGAAAGTAGTAAACCGTCCGTTCCGTGTAGTGCCTTTCTTTGATCCGGGCCCATGGGGTGGTCAATGGTTGAAAGAAGTGTGCGATCT
>CBHEUU010000363.1:0-5436 GCA_965990355.1 uncultured Chitinophagaceae bacterium | reverse complement strand
AGCTGTTCTTCATTTGATCAATAACTATGGGTGCAATCCATCCAAGATATATTTAACCGGCTATAGCCTTGGTGCAACGGGAGCATTGGAATATTTGCGGACCAAAGCGCACCGGATTGCAGGACTCGTCTTTGTGTCAGGAGCTTCCGGGTTTACAGTGAATGATCCGTCAAGAAATACGCCATTGGCCGATAGTGTGGCAAAAGTGCCGTTTTGGGGTGAGTGTCCTACCGGCGATGCAACACAGCCGACATCAAATATATATGTATTGATGGATTCTTTGTTCAATCCTAATCATACGCTTACCTATCTTCCGGAAACAGAGTTCCCGTTTGGCGGTAACCATGGAACTTCAGATAATATTGTTTATCCCAAGTTTCAGCAGCAATATGAGAAATGGTTAAGATTACATCAAAAGAACGTTGATTCTACAGCACTATATTATGTAGATAGTTTGGAACGCGGATTTGATTGGGGACATTACAAGCGGACCAAACGGTTAGTGGATAGCGTATTGGTGACCAGTACACATAAAACAAGTTTACAAACAAGGATACAAGCTATTGAAGCGACAGTATTTGGTACCGGATACAAGATAGCACGGATAGATATGGGTACCACCACATACCCTACAACAGGTGGCAATAACATGACCAATAATGCCGGAGGGCAATCACTGACAAATCTCCTGGATGAATCAGGTACTGCCACACCATGGACATACACCATTGTCAATGCACAATCAACCCTGGAGCGGAATGAAGGAGATCCTGCCAATTATTTCAATTTGCCGCCTTCTACCAACCGGGACGGATTTGAAATATTTACCCGGCCATCCAACACCAACCATCGGATATCAGGCCTTGATAGTACCAAGACCTATAACATTGTAATAAGCGGTTCGAAAAGAACATTTAACCCAAGTACCGAATACGGAATTATAGTGACCATTAATGGAGTAACGGATACTATTCGCCAGCAATTCCGGAACACCAATCAGTTTATTGAATTTAGAAACCTGTTCCCAACAGCAGACAGCATTAGTATAAATATATCCGGTCTGGCAAGTGGCAGCGTTGGGATCGTTTCCTTCGTAGAAATAACAGAGAACGGAACGCCGGCAGTAAATCTTCCTCCTGTCGTGGATGCCGGAACTGATCAAACCATCACACTTCCCACAGACAGCGTAATACTCTCTGGAAACGCTACCGATCCGGATGGAACAGTAGCAACGTATGAATGGACAAAGATTTCCGGCCCTTCATCGTTTACCATTGTGTCACCTGCGTCAGCAACCACCACTATCACCGGTTTGGTAGCTGGCGTATATGTCTTCCGTCTTTCTGCTAAGGATAATGATAGCCTGTCGGCCTACGACGAAGTGCAGGTAACTGTGAATGCAGCGCCGGCAAACTATCCGGTGCAGGTAAATATTTATGGAGGTACCAATCCTTATGGCAATGCGCAGTGGAACGACTGGAATATAGGCTCGGGAACAGTGACCAACGTTACGTCCTCGTCTTTTAATTATTCCGATGGCTCAGGTTCAGGTATTACTGCAACCCTTTCGTTTTCGCAGGCAGTGGCCGATAATGGTGCTTCCTATGGAGGTACGATGTGTCCGCCGGAAGTATTGCGCTATACGAGCTATGCAAGTACCAATCGTACTTTAACGTTGAACAATCTCGATGGCAGTGCAACCTACGACCTGGAGCTCTATGCCAGCCGGTCAAGCGTGGGTAATTCAACCATCTTCACCATTAACGGTGTGTCAGACACTGTGGTGACGGATAATAATAAAACGATTCCAGTAAATTTCACCAGTATCTCACCTGATGTAAATGATAAAATTGTGGTATCAATAGCCCGGGCAGATGGTTCGGCTTTCCAGTATATCAATGGCTTTAAACTGTCAAAAACTGAATCAGGCCTGCAATCAATGTTCACTTCAGTAGCTGCCGGCGTAGTTGAAGTTGCACCAAAAAATGTGAGGCTATTGGTATCCCCTACCATAACAAAAGGCTCTGTCAGAATCATATTCACCAGTGCACAAACCGGTAAAGTCAGTGTGAACATTTTCGATAGGACGGGCCGATTGGTACAGGTGGGCTCAGTTATTAAAGGAAATGTTCAGTTACAGCATTATCTTAACGTTAGTGGTTTAAGTAGCGGACTGTATTATGTTAGTGTTCAGGAGCAGAATGGCAATAGAACTACAGGGAAATTCGTGAAGGATTAAATAATGTGGCGTCAACAAAACAGGGGAAATTGATTTTAGGATCAATTTCCCCTGTTCTAATTTGGGATTGTTACAATAACACCGGATCATCAGGTCGGGTTTGTATAAAACAAAGTCTGTTTGGTGTAATTCAGCAGGAGAGGCTTTATATAGTTTTGTTTTAATCAAATAGCCTGATTGGCCAGCATATGAAAATGACATACAAACGGAAAATAACGATTAAGCTGATCAGCCTGTTGGTGATGTTGTTAAGCCATTCTTTTGCCGTAAAGAGCCAGCAGATGAGCGAAGCAGAAAGAAAATCAATGGAGAAAGGAACGATCTATCCTGCATTAAAGGGCGCAGGGCAGGGTGTATCGGGTCCGGGTTCCAATCTTCCGCCCGAAAAGATGCAATGGTGGGAGGATCAGAAATTTGGAATGTTCATACATTGGGGCTTATATGCAATTCCGGCCACAGGTGAATGGACCATGTTTAATCAAAAAATACCGGCTGAGGAATATGCCAAACTAGCTGATCAGTTTAATCCGAAACATTTCAGCGCCACGGAATGGGCCAGGGTAGCGAAAGAAGCCGGAATGAAATATATGGTAATGGTTGCCAGGCACCATGATGGTTTTGCCCTTTGGAACAGCCCGTCAAGTTACCGGCATTTTAATAGTTGGGAAACTGCTGCTCACCGCGATTTTGTAAAAGAGTACACCGATGCATGCCGTAAAGCAGGCCTTTATACAGGCATTTATTATTCTCCACTGGATTGGCGCTTTCCCGGTTATTTCGACCCCAAAGGACTTCCTGACAATGCAGCGCTGCTTAAAAAACAAACCTATGGACAGGTGGAAGAGCTAATGAAAAATTATGGCAAAATAGATATTCTGTGGTACGATGGCGGCTGGTTAGCGCATAAGGGTTCTGATGCTGACGCAGCCTGGTTCTGGGAACCGTTAAAGCTTAACGCGATGGTACGTAGCTATCACCCGGATGTGGTCATTAACCCAAGATCCGGAATGCTTGGAGATTTCCAGACCGACGAAGGCGACGCGGATGTTAAGGGGCCTATTATTCCTTTTCCGTGGGAAAAATGCCTGAACCTTAATGCTACAAGCTGGGGGTATAATACAGCTCAGCGATTGATGCCCCTGAAACAAATTATAGATATGCTTGTCAATACTGTTGACCGCGGAGGAAATATGTTATTAAATGTGGGGCCAGACCCGGATGGTGTCATTCCTCCCGCTCATGTAGAGCGCTTGAAAGAGGTAGGGAAGTGGCTGGCGAAAAATGGTGAAAGTATATATCAAACGCGTCCCGGACCTTTTCAACCTGTTGATGATTTTTACGGGGCTACCTACAGAGGTAATAAAATATATATTCACCTGCTGAAAATGCCAGCAGGAGCTGCTGTTATTAAATTGCCGCCAATTAAGCAGGTTATTACATCGTGTAAGGTACTGCATGGTGAAAAAATTAAATTTCATCAAGACATGGCGGGCATCACTCTTGATCTGGCTACGGTACGATTAGATTCACTGGTAACCACCCTGGTGTTAAAAACAAAAGACCGCTAACTGCCCCAAGCAAGGCAATAAACAGTCTTCCTATACTTCTGTTAAAGATAGGCAAAGCCCAGGCAGTTGATTGGTACTTTTTATTATATTAGGTATACCAAAATCAGCCAAATTGAAAACCGCTACTTTATTGTTCATGCTGGCGATTAATGCCAGCCTGTTATATGGTCAGCACATAAAAGTGATGGACTCCACCATCGAAATAGATAACCGGCTTGTTGCATTGTATAAGAAAACCTTAAATAACCTGCTGCCCAGATACGATTACACCGTTTTTAATGACCAGGGCCAGATCTTAATTGAGGCAAAGGCCAGAATATATCCACCGCCCGTAGAAGAACTGAAGTCTTTCTATTATTATGATATAGTTTTTCCTGCAACCAGGGATAGTATTTCAGTATTTTTTGACGGAACACTTTTTATTGACCGGCTGGCTTCTTTTATTGATGAATATAAACTGATCAGTAAGGGAAAAGTGGATGAAAAAGGGCAGGCTAAATTCTGGGAGGTATATGATCAGAAAGATATCGTTGAAGAATTGGAAAAAAGGATTGAGTTCCTTAATGAAAAACGATTCCTCAATCAACAGGTAAAAAGGGATCGCAGTGCAAAAATAGAACTGAGAGATAACGGAAACATTTTCCAGGACGGTAAAAGGATTGGCTACTTAGTAAACTATAAGGATGATGAACGTTATTATTCCAGGATTGAAGTGTTTTTGCCTAATAATGTCATGGTAGCCCAACGGAAAAAAGACACAAGTGTTTTTTTGACCAATGCCGATGACGTAAAGCACCAATATTTGACTTCTGACGGAAACCTGTACGTAAAAGGCACATCCGATCCCCAAATTCGAGGGCTCATCTGGTATCTGATCTCAAAGTATTACCTGTAAATAAAACAGGAGAAACCGATTCAAAAATCAATTTCTCCTGCTCTGTTGACCCATAAGGATTCGAACCTTAAAAAACTGAACCAAAATCAGTTGTGTTACCATTACACCATGGGTCAATCCGTTTCCCTCTCTTTTCAGATTTGGGAGTGCAAAAATAGGGTTTAACGCCATTTTTGCCAAAGGTTTTTGAAAAAATAGTTACGCTTTAATCCTGGCGGCTGAAACTGCCTGCAGATGCGTTTTCTCTCTCCTTCAATTCCTTGATTTTATCCAGTGCACCGGCCACTACATCGCACATAATGGTGTAAAGAGCTCCAGCACGGGGGTGATTATAAATGTATTCGAGAGCCTCATTCTCATCAGCAATGACCATAACCGGCAGCTCAGGGTTTACGTTTTCAATACCTTCTTTCAGCAGGCCAATGATCTCATCAGCTGTGCGCCCGCGTAAATTCTTATCGCAGCGGATGATTATTTCGTCGAAATGCTGGGCCGAAATTTCACCCAGTTCGCGGATATCCTCATCCCGGCGGTCGCCGGTACCGGAAATAACGCCTATCCGGGTCTCATAATCCAGTTTGCTGATAAAGTCGCATAGCAATTTTAAACCATGTGGGTTGTGGGCAAAGTCTGCCAGCACACTGTAATTCCGGAAATGGAAAAAATTCAGCCGTCCGGGCGTTTGGCTGGAGGATGGAATAAACGTGCTTAAAGCTGCGCGGATATCTTCTATC
>CBHEUU010000362.1:0-5475 GCA_965990355.1 uncultured Chitinophagaceae bacterium | reverse complement strand
CGGGAACAATATCGTTAAGAATGTCATTTGCCAGCACGTTCTCTTTTGTTAGTGAAGTCACCTTGGCAAAACGTGATTTATTGAAATGATTAATGGCCGTCGGAGAGGTCTCAAACGAAATGGTCGCGATCTGATCAATCTGGACAGGAGTACCCTGAATATTATTTACGTATAGATTCTTCAATGCATCGAGGTTCGAAAACTTTTCCCTCGGCAATGTAATCACTACGTTCCGCGAATCACCCCGGTCGTCTATATAGTCACCAACGTTCAAGCCCGCTACAGCCATTCTGATTACCCGGTCCACATCACTTGTCAGTACACCCAATGTCCGGGCCTTCTCCCGATCAATCTTAATCTTCAGATCCGATTTGTAGGCATTTAACTCGTTGTTTATATAGAACGTTCCGGGATGTTTCCGCAGAATTTCTTCAACTTTAAAAGAAAGCGATCTTAATGTATCCTGATTCTCTCCAAATACTCTGACTACGATATTGGCTTCAATGGGCGTTCCCTGCTCAAAATCCTTTACTTCAATTTTCGCGTAAGGGAAACTCTGGAACTTCTCCCTTAACCGCTTGATCAACGCCGTTTTCGCTCCAGGACTGGCCTCTTCTTCCATTTGGACGAACACCTGGGCAAAATCCGGTTTAACATCCTGTTGATGGATATTATAATAAATCTGAGGATTGCCTTTGCCGACATTCGATGTATAATAAACGATCTCTTTATGACCGCTCAATTCACTTTCAATCGATTTGGTCACGCGATCACTTTCAGGGATATCTGCCTGCAAGGGCATTTTGATGTTTATTAAAAACATCGGTTTCTCAGAAGTCGGAAACAGCTTAAATCCTGCCAGTGGAAATAACAGGAACGCAAGGATACTCAATGCCAGAGAAATACTAGTAGTCACCTTTGGCCACTTTAACGCAACTACCATTACACGGCGATAAGAAAAACTTAAGAAAGCCTGCAATTTGCGGAGAAAGAAATTTCCTTCACCGTGTGTATGTGTCTTAAGTATTCGGCTCCCGACAAAAGGTACGAGCGTAAGCGCGACAATCATAGAGGCCAGTACGCTTGTCATCACGGCCATCGGCAGGCTCCTGATAAACTCACCAGCTACGTCAGGCAAAAACGCAAGTGGTAGAAAAGCGATCACCAGGGTGGCGGTACAACCCACCACTGCGGTTCCTATCTGTTTGGTGCCTTTCAGAATAGCATCCTTCTTCGAGTGTCCCTCCCTCAGCCATCGCTCGATGTTTTCTACCACAACAATACTGTCGTCTACCAATAGTCCCAGTGCTACCACCAACCCAACGATGCTCAACTGATTAAGAGAGTATCCTAATAAATTCATTGCAATCAGGCCTAACGCCAGTGAAAGCGGAATCGAAATCATAACAATAAGTGATGCACGAAATCCTAACGGCAATAAGGTGATCACCACTAAAAGAATGGCTAATGCAAAGTCGAAACCTAAATGCCCCAGGCGCTGCGAAACCATGTCAGCCTGGTCAAAGTTTTTGATCATTTTTACATTCTCCGGCAGGCTTTTACCGAATTCTTCCAGCACAGGCATGTATTCTTCTTTTACCTTGCTGATGTTTACATTGTCTTTCATGGCAGCCGTCACCAGTATACATCGGTGCCCGTTCAGACGGGTAATATGATTAACCGTACCGTCCTTATAGCTGACCAGGGCAACATCCTTCAGGTAAATTATTTTCCCGTTTGCATTATAAATAACAGTGTTCGCTACATCTTCGACGTTCTTGAACTTGCCGCTTGTCTTTACATTGAATACCTTACTATCCAGGTTAACGCTCCCTCCAGGAATATCGGCCGCTTCACTTTGCAGGCTGCCGATTACCACGTTGAGCGGTATCTTCAACCGGGCGAGTTTGTCCAGTTGCATGTCAATGCGAATTTCCTGTTCGGGAATGCCTGCGTATTTTACTTCTTTGAGATTCGTTATCTTTTCCAATCGTGACTTCAGCACGTCCGCGTTATCGCGAAGTGTTTTGGCTGAAGCAGTATTTGAAACCAGGGCCACCTGTAATATTTTCACATCTGAAGAAGATATCTTTTCGGTTTTGATCAGATAGATGTCTTTTGGAAGTTCGCTGTTTTTCAGCGCGTTTATCTCAGTAGATATCTCCTGGTATTTGTTGTCAACATCAACACCATATTTGAATTTAGCCTGAATCGCCGCCACGCCATCCTCAACCGTGGTTAATACCTTATCGATATTCTCCAACCCGTATATTTTGTTTTCAATGGGTTTCACCACATGTTCTTCCATATCCTTTGGACTGGTACCGGGATAAATAACAGTTATCAGGTATTGTGGTGGATGGGTAGTAGGATCTTCCGACCGCGGCATGGTAAAAAGTGTCAGCAAACCCACCACCGCAACAAGAACAAATATGATCAGTGTGAACTGATAATTCTTAACAGAAAAATTAGTGATCTTCATGTCCTTGTTGTTTACTGTATAATTTTAATGGAAGATTGTTCATTGAGATAGGCACTATTGGAAATCACGATTTTGTCTATTCCTGCCAGCCCATCTTTAACATACACTTTCTCGTTGTCGAACTTCAGAATCGTGATGGGGATTTTCTTTACCTTATTTATACCAATCGTTGTAAACACAAAACCTTTGTCGCCATCAGCTTCCACTAACGAACCGTACGGAATGGCGATGGCGTTATCTTCATGATTGGTGGCTATTTCAGCTTTTCCGAACATGCCCACAGCAGGCGTTACTTTTCCTAACTGTAACTTCAACTCTACCTGGAAAGATCCGATCTCCCTGTCTGCAGCTTGCAGCTTCCGCAGTACGGTGGCATTGATCGTTTGACCCGGATAGCCATCCAGGATAACTTTCGCTGATTGTCCTTGCTTAATGATCGCCCACTCACGGTCAGTAACTCCGACCTTGAGCAGATAACTATCAGTTTTTTCGATGGAATTTGTCAGCAGCACTGGCATACCACCAGCGATCACCTCTCCTTCACTTGCCATTTTCTTTGTGACAAATCCATCAGACGCAGCATATATCTTGGAGTAACGTGCATTAAATGCTATAGCTTCCCTGGCTTTTTGAGCGACATCCAGTGCAGTCTTTGTATTCTGAAGTTGTTCCAAAGAATAAACACTGTCCCTGTGCAGATTGGCAGCACGGTCATAATCCCGTTGCGCTTTATCGGCACTGAAGTCGGCCTGAGCCAGACCGGCCGAGATCTCCGTAGAATTCAGCGTGGCTAACAGCTGACCTTTCCGGAAGAACTGCCCCTCATCTACCAACACCTTGGTGATAACGCCTCCTATCTTGAAGGAATAATTTGCTTCATTTTCGGTACTCACAAGGCCGGTAACCTGTATAACACTGGGAACTTCTAAAGCCGACAATGGCGCTATCTTAACAGAGATGATATCGGTCTCACCCAGTGGATTTTTACGTTCGTGTTTTTCTTTGCAGGAAAGCAACAGAAAAGTGCACACGACGAATGTCAATTGAATTGTCTTCATGTTAATTTATTGTAGATTAAAGCTGGCATTTGCCCTTTCAATAGCGGTGAATGATATCCATGTGTCGAATAGCGCATTATTTGCCTGAAGCTGCGCATCGATCCACTGATTTTGCGCATCCAGTAGCTCGATATAGATGGCCAATCCTTCCTTATACAATTTCGCCACATCATCATAATAGGTCCGGCTCGTACGTAACTGCGATTGGGCTGCCCGGTATTGCGCAATGGAACTCAGCATGCCCGCCTGCCGTACTTTCAGTTCCGTCAGTAATTGCTGTTGTACATAATCGGTTTGCGATAAAATGGCTTTCCCGTCAGCCACCGTTTGTTTGATACGATAAGTGTTTTTGCCAAAGGAAAACAGGTTCCATTCCAGCGATACTCCCAGGAAGTAATAGCGGCTGTTTTTATTAACCTTCCAGTCAAAAGCCTGTGAACCCAGATCCAGGTAAGTACCGATCTTAGGGATCAGGTAAGATTGGGCAAGCCCGGTCAGGTTCTCATTGATATCTCTGGAAAGTTTGAGTTTTGATAACTCCTCCCTTGCGCCAACGCCATCAGGCTGGAGCGGATCATAAACCGGCAGGCTGACAATTTCATCCACCTGTATGAAATCTGTTAAGGGCCGGTTCAGTAAGAAGTTGAAATAGTAGCGGGCCGATTCTTCCATTTTCCTTGCTGTCGTAAGCGAAGCATTGATCCGGGATACTTCGTTCTGGCTTCGGATGACTGCTGTGCGGCTTATCTTTTCGTTCTCATAAAGCTTTGTATTGATGCGCTCTCCTTCCTGAACCAGTTGAAGGGATGACCGGTAAATTTCAACGGCGTTGGTTGCTTTCAGGTAATTGTAATAGGCCGTTTTGATCTCCTTGACCAATTCCCGCTTATACAGCAGTACCTCTGCCCGTTGCAGCTCCACCTGTTGGGACTTGATCCGTTTATTATAGGTGAGCTCTGCGTTCAGAATAGGAAGGGTTGTCCTGAACCGGGCGTCATAGAAATTGTCAGGGTTAAGCAGGATCTGCTGGTTCTGAAGCTGCGGAAAGGTATTGCTGCCGGTCAGTTGGTTTAATGAAGCATAAACGCCGTTGAGCAAATCTCCGGTAGGAAAATCTATCGTACGTCCACCGTCAGCCTTTGTATAGGTAGTACTGAATGTGACGTTCGGTAGAAACATGGTTTTAGCTTCACTGAGAGCGTACACATTTCTTTCCAGGATAAAAGCCTGCTGTCGGATGCTCTGGTTGGACGCTATTCCCTGCTGAATATACTCGTCCAACTTGCCCTGAGCGCTCCCTGTAACAGCGATGAACGCCGGCACAGCCGACAGGAAACCCATCTTACAAAAAGACGGCCATTTACAAAAATATTTGGTCACTGTTTTAATTTTAAACACTGTTTAATAATTGGTCAAAAAAAACTACGCCTTTTCGAGCAGTTTTACAAAACACTCATAACCGTGTGTCATCAGTTCCTCATCGGTCTTATTCACAAAACTTACGGTACGATCTTTACAGAATAGGGCACAAATGCCGTGCATGGTTGAAAGTAACATAAACCCAAAATATTCCGAATCCATATCCTTAAACCTGCCATTTGTCTGGCATTGCTTGATAATACCCAACAGATGGCTGATTGCTTCCTGCGCAATCTGAAAACCGCCAGCCGGAGATCCTTTGACCGGCTCGTCGACGATGAACATAAGGTTGTAATAGTCTTTATTGTCTCTGGCAAACTGAATAAAAACCCGGCCGACAGCCTTCAGTCGTTCGAAAGGATCAGCAACTTTATCTAAAACCTTTAATTGACTAAGCAACAGGCTGAACCCCTCCTTGTGCAGCTCATGAAAGATTTCACTTTTGTCCTTGAAATAAAAATAGATTGAGCCAGGGCTATAATTAATTTCATTCGCACTAGTGCGCATACTTGTTTG
>CBHEUU010000361.1:0-5477 GCA_965990355.1 uncultured Chitinophagaceae bacterium | reverse complement strand
CGGTCCATTCTTGCTTTTTCTTCCTGGTCAATATTAGCAGTAACAAGAGCCTCATCTCCCCTTGTTGCTTCGTAGCTGATAGCAAAAACTGCCGAGTCTCCTGGTTGTATCGTCTTCAATCCTGGGTTAACCGTAGTAATATAAAAATGATGCGGGCCTTCTTTCGTCCGTGCTGGTCCAGGAAAAGTTTCCCTTTTCAAATACTCCATTTCTACTTTCTGGGCTTGCTTGCCGGTATTAACAAAAACAAACTTCTCTATAACCAACGGCTTATCTACTGAAGGGAAAAACGAATGTTTTAATAAAATAGCTTTGTCCCTGCCAATATAACTCTGCACTTCCATGATGCCTTTATGCCTTACCGAAACCACTTTTTCAGGCATGTCGGCAACTACGGCTGCATTGTAAACACCGGATTTAAGCAACCGGTCATTGATAAGTATCCGGGGCAATTGGTAATCGGGAACATCATACGTCATGTGTGCGATGGTACGCTGTGGCAAAAGCCGGAATGTGGGAAATACAATTGTCCGTACAAAGTTTGACTTGCCGCTTGTATCTACGCCGTATTGCATCCAGAGGGATACTTTTTCCCCGCTCATCTCAATATGATCATTATGCGGCAGCCGCTCATCAATATTCCATTGAATGCTCCCGTCCGGTTGAATTTTCCAGCGGTCTTTTTGTTCAGTAAGATGATATGACTGGCTTACAGCTACACAAGGGATCAAACCCATCACGGCGATTGCAAAACTGGTACTTAATGATTTCATTTGGCAATTTTATAAGGATCAATATACAAAAGAAGAATTTTTATCCGGCAGGTGCGGATTCCCATTGGCAAAATATTCAGCAATTCTGGCATTGAATAAAACCAGCTTTAAAAAATACCGATATTAAGGGATAATATTGACAATAAAATCTTTACCATGCTGACAACAATTAAACGAAAGCTGCTCATAGGTGGTTTGCTGATACTGACCGTCGCTTTTCAGTTCAGGCCGGCAAAATGGGAATCTAAATTTGTACACCTGGATAAAGGTGGCTCACTGAAATATAATCCGGACCCGAAGGGGGATATTATTCCTGATTTCAGCAGGGTGGGATATTATAGTGGCGACAAAGTGATCCCCCAGGTTTCCGTTGTTAAGACCATCGAGCCTGCCACCAGCGGCAGCAGCCAGGAGATCATCCAGTCAGCTATTGATGAGATAAGCAGGATGCAACCGGCTAAAGACGGCTTCAGGGGTGCGATTCTTTTAAAGAAAGGTGTTTATCAAATTCCCGGCGAGATCCACATTAATGCCAGCGGTATTGTGCTGCGTGGAGAAGGAGATAATATTAATGGAACGCGCCTGATCGCAACAGCCAGTAAACAGGTGTCGCTGATCAATGTCTCCGGCAAAGGGGATATCACTGAGATCAAAGGAAGCAGAACGAAGATCACCGATGCTTATGTTCCTGTAGGAACGTTCTCTTTCACTGTTGCTTCTGCATCCGCATTCAAAAAAAATGATAAGATCATTGTCTTCAGACCAGGAACTGACAAATGGGTCCAGGACCTGAAAATGGACCAGATTGAAGGAAGGGAAGGAACAAAACAATGGCAGGCTAAAGAATACAACCTGGAATATGAACGTGTGATCACCAAAGTGGAAGGAAATAAGATCTTTATCGATAATCCAATTGTAATGTCCATGGAAGAAAAATATGGCGGCGCAGAAATTTATAAATATGAATTTCAGGGGAGATTGTCGCAAGTGGGCATCGAGAACATTTACTGTGAATCGACCTTTGAAAAAGACACCTCCGAAAATCATGCCTGGGATGCTATCGCATTTAATAAAATAGAGCAAGGTTGGATCCGGAATGTAACGGCCAGGTATTTCGGGTACAGTTGTGTCAATCTCGGAAGCCTTGCAAAAAACATATCTGTGCTTAACAGCAATTGCTATGACCATAAATCAGTGATCACCGGAGGAAGACGGTATTCATTTAATAATAACGGGCAATTGAACCTGTTCATGAACTGCAAAGCAACAGACGGCCGGCATGATTATGTAACAGGTGCCAGGACCTGCGGACCAAATGTTTTTTACAACTGCACGGCTTCCAACACACATGCAGATATTGGTCCTCACCACCGCTGGGCTTCCGGAACTTTGTATGATAATATTGTAACTGACGGAGAGATCAATGTGCAGGACCGGGGTAACTGGGGCAGCGGTCATGGATGGGCTGGTGTAACGCAGGTATTGTGGAACTGTACAGTTAAAAGAGCTGCCATTCAAAATCCCTGGGATATAGGTAACAATTATTGCATCGGATTAAAAGGGGAAAAATTTGACGGCCGGTTAAAAGGAAGACCTGATGCGATATGGGAAGGCCAAAACAAGGAAGGATTGCAACCTGCATCCCTTTATTCAGCCCAACTGGCTGCGAGAACGTCTGTAAAGAAATAATACTCATTTCAATAAAAAAGTACACCACCAAAAGGTGGTGTACTTATACGCAACGATGGCTCAGAGAGAATCTCGCCCTCTCGGCTATTTTAGGGTTAATTCCAATCAGGGAAATACATGCTGTTGCTATACTTATCACCTGTTGTTACAGCATCCAGTTGCGCCTGTGGGATAGGGCGAAGAATATGTTTAGGAAGTATATTCGGAGCTGCTTCAGGATTATAAAGTTTCACTCTTTCTATTAATTTGCCTGTTCTTACCAGGTCCAACCAACGGGTCATCTCACCACAAAGTTCGCGTGCCCGTTCATCCAGGATAAAATCGAGCGTTATATCTGCTGCTGTAATTTTCATGGCAAGAGGATTCCCGGTTGGATAGGCGGCACGTTCACGTACTGCATTGATGAAATCAACAGCTTCAGCAGTTCTGCTTGTCATGAAGGCCGCTTCTGCAGCGATCAGGTATGTTTCCGCAAGCCGGTAAGCAATCACCGGGCGGATGGAAGGGAAATTGAGATTGGCGCGTTTTGTATCAAAATACTTGATCAGGGTTGGAGCGAGTGTGTTATTATATTTACGCGGAGGCATGAGTAAGTAAGGGCTGGCTGCAATTTGCGCATCCGTTTTATCTACCCCTGGCATATAAATAGCCGTATCCCCGAAGCTAAATTTAAACTGCCCGGGAACAGCTCCTGCAGGCGCTCCTGGTGGCAATGGATTGGGCCACTTGGGATAAGTACTCGGAGTAGCCGGATCGTTGGCGTACCATACTGTTTGAAAGCTTTTACTATACCTGGTATCATTCACTCTTTCTTTGAATGCCGTCTCGGTAAGCCAAAGCGTCGGTATACAACGGATGTAAGGACGACCGTAGGCCGTGCTGCGGATCATGCCCGGTTGTTTCTCATACTGCGGCACCCACATATGATTTAAAACGTTATCTGCGCTAAAGTTGGTAACGCCACTATTATTGGGGCCATTGTATGCAAGATTGGAAGTATGTTGAACCGTCCAGATCACTTCCTCATTTGTTTCGTTTCCTTCTTCAAACACTTTTCCAAAATCCGGCAGTAAAGCAAGTCCATACTGAGCGCGTGTATCGATCAGATCTTTTGCTGTCAGGTAAGCATTTTCATAGTCTGTAGCTTCTTTGGCTTTTGAACCGGCTTTGGTTAAATAAACACGGGCAAGCACATGCATGGCTGCCGCTTTGGTGGCTTTGCCAGGCAGTTGATCTTTAATAGCACCTCCCGGCAGGTCCACAATTGCATCTTTCAGGTCCTGTATAATGAACTGATAAGTATCTGCAAGAGGATCGCGTTTTGCTGAAGTGATTATTTCTGATTGAAAATTTTTACTCAGCGTTACGTCTGCAAAAAACTGGACCAAAACAAAATAATAATTCGCCCGGAGAAATTTTGCCTCTGCTACTACTCTTTTTTTGGTTGCATCAGGCAGATCTACATTAGAAGCATTATCTATTACACCATTGCAGGTATTGATAAAAGTATACGCATTCCTCCAATTCGCATTTACGATGCCATTGGAAGGAGTATAGCCGCTGCTATATAAATTCACATCACTATTACCATCAACCCCTCTTTTGAATTCATCTGTGCCAATCACCGTCAATGTGAAATAATCCTGGTTGCCCCAGAACAACCTCATACCGGCATAGCTTGCATCCAGGCCTTGCAGGAATCCAGGCGCGGTTGAAAAGAATTCCGGTGTTAAAATTGACCTGGGTTCTTCCACCAGTTTCTTACTGCAGGCTGTAGCGATGATCATTATTGCCAGACTTGCAAATTTTATAGATGACCGTATCATAAAAAATCAGTTTGGATTAAAATGAAATATTAAGACCGAAAATGAAGGACCTGGTGGGAGGTGTATCCAGGTTTAAGGTTGCGATCGATGGACTGCCGGCATTACCCGCAGCTTCAGGATCCAAACCGCCATACTTATTCACAAATGGTGAAAACAGTATAAAGGGGTCCTCTACCGTTGCATACATTTTAATGGACTTCGCTCCCAGCCTTTTCAAATAAGACGGTGGCAATGTATATCCAATGGAGATCGTTCTTATTTTGACGAATGAGCCATCAAAATATCCGAGCAATGAATTGTTGGGTGTATTTGTTCTGTTGGCATTTGGTTTAGGAAATTCGTTCTCCCCATTGGTCGGAGTCCAGTAACGGGTTTTAATATTGTTATATGTAGCCTGGAAAGTATTGGCAAACCCGGCACCGTGAAGCGCACTTTTAATCATATAACCCCATCTTGCAAAAGCAACAATGGTAAGATCAAAACCACGGAAGGTAAACCGGTTGGTCATACCTCCCTCCCATTTTGGCTGGGTGGAACCGAGTATCACACGATCATAGGTGTCTGTATATTTACCATCAGGCTTTCCGTCAGGCCCACTTACATCCACTCTTTTTATATCTCCTATTACCGATGACACGCCTTTCACCGTTTGACCAAGGCTTAATGCCAGCGCTGTATCTGCAGCAGTTGCCTGCCAGATGCCATCTCTCTTCCAGTCATAAAATACACCTATCGGATAACCTACAAAGCGACTGTTGGCTACATCCTGCATCACACCGTTCGCAAGCTGTGTGATCTTACCGCGGTTAATAAAGAAGTTAAGATCTGTTGACCATCCGAATGAATTCCTGCTACGCGCAAGTATGTTCTGCGTGCTCAGCTGAAGTTCGATACCCTGGTTGGTTGTTTTTCCCACATTGGTTACGATAGCATTTGGTATACCTGATGTGGCAGGAAGATTTTGCGGCAGCAATAAAGATTCAGTAAACTGTTTATACACTTCAACGGTGCCGGAGATCCGGTTGTTCAACAAACCAAAATCAAGTCCCAGGTTCAGCGTTGATGTATATTCCCATGTAAGATCAGGATTCGCAACATTGCTGAAATAAAGACCGGTAGTAGTTGCATCTCCAAAATTATACACCAGTCCTGACAAAGAACCGAGTGTCTGATAAGCGCTGATGGCAGT
>CBHEUU010000360.1:0-5481 GCA_965990355.1 uncultured Chitinophagaceae bacterium | reverse complement strand
GGTTGCCTGTAAGTTAGACAATTTTTACATACAAATGCTGCACTGGGGACTAAAATAAGGGGGTAGGAATCGCGGTTTGGCGGGCTTCCGGCTGCCCTGGATATCATCACGGTCACCGGACCGGGCTATTTTTTCCGGATCAGGCTATCCAGGGGGTAATGCACCTTCATGGTGTCCCGCATGGCATCTGCCCAGCGGATTAGTTTGTCTTTTTCAGACGGGCTGAGAATGGCGTCTTTATGCATCCAGGTATAGGAATCCATGGGCATTTCGCCTTCTTTTACCTGTTCGGCTATTTCCTCCAGTTTATGATATTGATAGCGCAGGCTGCGATGGGTGTATTCGTCAAAATTGAGTTGCTTTTTGCCGTCCACTACATGGTCGTTCATCCACCAGTCAATCGGCTGAATACGGCTGTACCAGGGATAAACGGTGTTGTTGCTATGGCAGTCATTGCATGCTTTTTCCAAAATGAGTTTTACATCCTGCGGGATAGAAAAAGCATGTCCAATATAACCAGGCTGTGCACCTTCAGATTGATTTTTTTTAGGATGAATGAACTGAAAAATGATTAGAATGATGAGCAGGAATAGCAGGATCTTTTTAAACATAAGCTATTTTTTGGTGGATGGTTTATGGGTGTTGCCAGGATGTGCAACACCCATAAAATTATTAAGATTCAACCAGTACCTTCCCTGTCATTTCTGCCGGTATCGGCAATCCCATCATAGTAAGTATGGTTGGTGCAATATCTCCCAGTTTACCTGATTGCAATTTCCCCTTCCATGTTTTATCTATCACAAACAAAGGCACCAGGTTCAACGTATGCGCTGTATTAGGAGAACCATCTTCATTGATCATATAATCGGAGTTGCCATGATCAGCAGTAAGAAATATGGTATAGCCATTGTTCAATCCTGCCGTCACTACTCTCTCCACGCATTTGTCTACTGTTTCCACAGCTTTAATTGCAGCAGAGAACACACCAGTATGGCCAACCATATCCGCATTGGCAAAGTTGAGGCAAATGAAATCAGCTGCTTTTTCTTCTATTTTAGGTACCAGCGCATCTGTTACTTCATAAGCGCTCATTTCCGGTTTAAGATCATACGTGGCTACTTTGGGAGAAGGGATCATGATACGTGTTTCACCTTCAAACGGAACCTCCCTTCCACCACTGAAGAAGAACGATACGTGCGGGTATTTTTCTGTTTCTGCAATGCGGATCTGTTTCAGTCCGTGCTGCTGCAATATTTCACCCAATGTATTTTTCAGGTCATCATTTTCAAAAATGACATGTACATTCTTAAAACTGTGATCATATTGCGTCATCGTAGTATAGTCGAGCGACAGTTTGTACATGTTGAACTCAGGAAAATCATTTTGTGTAAGCACTTCAGTGATCTCCCGGCAACGGTCGGTGCGGAAATTGAAGCAAAGCACTACATCATCATTGCTGATAGTAGCCAAAGGTTGTTGTGCTTCATTAAAGATAACCGTAGGTTTGATGAATTCATCCGTTACGTTTTCCCGGTAGGAATTTTCTACAGCTGCAATTGCATCCGTCGCTTTTTGTCCTTCACCTTTCACAAGTGCATCATAAGCCAGCTTCACACGCTCCCAACGTTTATCACGGTCCATGGCATAATAACGTCCGCTTACTGTAGCGATTTTTCCGACGCGTTTATTCAGGTGTTCCTGCAGTTCAGTAATAAAACCCAGGCCGCTTTTCGGATCGCAATCGCGGCCATCGGTGAATGCATGCACAAACACATTTTGCAGGCCTTCTGCCTGGCAAACATCAATGATCGCTTTTAAATGGTTGATATGGGAATGAACACCACCATTGCTCACGAGCCCTAAAAGATGGAGTGGCTTGTTAATTTTTTTTGCCTGGCGGATAGATCGTAACAACTGTTCGTTTTTTGCAAATTCTCCTTCCCGGATAGCGACATTTATACGCTGCAATTCCTGGTAAACGATGCGGCCTGCACCCAGGTTGAGGTGACCGACCTCTGAATTACCCATCTGTCCGTCAGGCAGTCCCACGGCTTCTCCGCAGGTAACAAGGGTAGAGTTCGGATATGTTGAGTATAAAGCCTTTGTGAAGGGTGCATTGGCATGCTGGATAGCATCAGCCGATGCAACTTTTCCTAATCCCCAGCCGTCCATAATGATCAGGATTACTTTTTTTTGTGCCATTCTGATAGTTTATTGTTTATGTTAGTATAAATTCATTGAAATACCGGTAAGAATGCGTTGTAAATCTACAGATGATTCATCTATTTCGATAGAATAGCTCTAAAACTACCGGTTTTTATTATTTTAGTACTCTGTTCTGTTCCGTACGCTATGGCACGTTTTTCTATGTAGAACTACCTGTGAAAAGCAAATTTATTATGAAAGCGATATTTACATCCTTACTGCTTGCTTCGGTTCTTGTGTTTTCTTCCTTTGATCAGCCTGCCACGATCGATGGGGTGATCAATGCGTTGAAATCAGGCAATGCGACTGAGCTTTCCAAATATTTTGATGATAATGTGGAGCTAACCCTGCCGGTTAAGAGCGATAGCTATAGCAAAGCCCAGGCACAACAGGTGCTGCGGGATTTCTTTGCCAACAATGGGGGCGTAAAAACTTTTGAACTGAAACACAAAGGGGACTCTCCCGGCGGACATTATTGCATTGGCACCCTTCAAACCAAGTCTGGTAATTTCAGGGGTCATGTGTTTATGAAAACAAAAGGAAATAAAGAGGTGGTGAAAGAGATCCGTTTTTCTTCCATCGAATAAAAAATAAAATAATTCAGGAGCAAGCCTTTCCGGAATCAAGTACGGAAAGGCTTTTCTATTTTTGCCATATGAATTTTGATCAACAACTGGCCCACCTCGTGGAAGAGGCACTTAAGGAAGACACAGGGGATGGAGATCATTCCACGCTTTCCTGCATTCCTCCTGAAGCAAAAGGCAAGGCGATATTGAAAATAAAACAGGATGGTATACTGGCTGGTGTCAGTGTTGCTCAAAAGATTTTTCAATACAAAGAACCGGAATCCGTTTTTTCTATTCATAAAAAGGATGGTGAACAGATGGTATTTGGTGAAACGGCTTTCGAAGTAAATGCCAAAGTGCATACTATCCTGGTTTGCGAACGGCTGGTGCTTAATTGCATGCAACGGATGAGCGGGATCGCCACACTTACTAAACAATACACCGACAAATTAAAAGGCTATAAAACCCGCGTACTCGACACCCGTAAAACAACACCCAATTTCCGGTTGCTCGAAAAAGAAGCAGTCAGGATTGGTGGAGGTGTTAATCATCGCTTTGGTTTGTTTGATATGATCATGCTGAAGGATAACCATATTGATTATTGCGGAGGAATTGAGAAAGCCATTGAAAAAGCCAGTCGCTATGTGGAGGAGAAAAAGCCTGGTTTGAAAATAGAAGTGGAAACAAGAAGCATTGATGATGTAAAGAAAGTAATAAAAGTAGGGAAAGGAAAAGTGTTCCGTATTATGCTGGACAATTTCCAGCCCGCACAGATAACCGAAGCAGTTCAACTGATCGGTGAAGATTTTGAAACAGAAGCAAGCGGTGGTATCAACCTGGAAAATATAGAAGAGTATGCAGCCACAGGAGTGGATTATGTGAGCGTAGGGGCATTGATACATCAGGCAAGAAGCCTTGACCTTAGCTTGAAAGCCGCGGAAACTGCAAAGAATGCATAAGCATTAAACAGCAAATTGTATGAGCAAGAAAAATAAAGCAGACAACCATGGATTTGTTTACAGCACAGATCCTGATTTTAAGTTTGAAGAAGCGGAAGGGCAGGCTGAAACATTGCCGGCAGCACAGCAAAAACTGCGCATCCGTTTAGATACCAAACAAAGAGCAGGAAAAGCTGTAACGCTGGTTGAAGGCTTTTCCGGTAAAGATGAAGACCTGCAGGAGCTCGGCAAGAAATTAAAAACATTCTGCGGCACAGGAGGATCTGCTAAAGACGGAGAGATCATTGTGCAGGGAGATCATCGTGACAAAGTGTTGCAGTGGTTGCAAAAACAGGGATATAAGCTGGCTAAAAAGATATAGCCAACACTGAATATTCATTTATATAAAACCCGGTCAAATCTTTATGAGTATTCCCTGGATCATATGTGGAACCGGAGTATTCTTTTGCATATCGGGTATTTATTTTTTCTTCAAAAGTGTTTTTGAAGAAAACCGTTCTCTGAAATGGCCCATCCTCTTAATGGTTATGGGCATTCTGCTGATAGCTATTGGAACAGCAAAGTACGTCGGCCTGGCATAGGAAGCAATGACTTATTGCTTCACAAAAACTCCTGAATAAGACAAACCCTTTCCTTTTACCTCCAATAAGTAATTCCCCGCTGGCAGGTCATTGATTGATATGTTTTGTTGCAACAGGTCAATTGCTTTTGTTATGTCCATTGTTTTGATGACATGGCCTGCGCTACTGAGTATTCTCACCTGGAGTTTGCCGGTATAGGCATCATTCAGCCGGAGATTAATACTCTCACGGGCAGGGTTGGGGTACAATTCCAGTTTATTCGTGAAACTACCTCCGATCGTTATGCTTTTAATCTCGAACTGTACGCTTTTACCATTGAGATCTGTTTGCGATAAACGGTAATAGCTTGTACCTGATAACGGATTGTTGTCAATATGCTGATAGCTGCTGCCAGAAGAATTATTGCTGGCATTTACCTGGGTCAGCGTACTGAAATTGACTCCATCGGCAGAACGTTCGATAGTGAAGAAATCATTGTCTTGCTCTTGAGCGGTAGTCCAGGATATATTTACTTTATTATTGTTGTTCACGTTCACCGTATAGTCAGTAAGCACTACGGGTAGGGCGATATTTCCCCGTTGATACTGGAGCATCCATTGATAAATATTGATAAGGCCATCTTCTTTCCAGTTTGGATCATAGGTCTTGGTCCAGGCATCATGAGTGTCGCCACTGAAAATGCTTTTCTTCGCTAAAGGCGTTGGAGCAGGAGCTGTGTTGATGTATTGAATATATAAATTGGTATTGCTGACAGGAACAATAGGATCTCCATCATTATGCGTGGCCCATACGGGCAGATCTGCATTCGCAATATTGCGGCTTCTTGCTGTTGCAGGAGTGGAAGCACCACATACCGGCACGATGGCAGCAAGCCGGTTGGCCGTACTGCTATTATAGCCCGCATAATTCCAGGTAACGCCACCTCCCATACTTGGCCCGGTAAGATAGATCCTGTTTAAGTTCACCCTGTAATGTTGTACTACATAGTCAAGTACGCCCTGTACATCCAATTCGGAAGGCCAGCTGGAGAATTGTGGTGAGATCACGATGAACCGGAAAGTTTGCCCATTTACGGTAAAAGAAGTAGGGAATTGCCCAAGATCAATGAGTTGTGGAGGACCATATTTTAATACTTCGGGAAGATCGCTATTGCCATTACCTGTTTGACCC
>CBHEUU010000359.1:0-5483 GCA_965990355.1 uncultured Chitinophagaceae bacterium | reverse complement strand
AAAAGGGATTTTTTGGCAGTAATCATGGTGATAATTTTTTTAATGGTTAACGGGTCTAAGATATTCTACGCCTGCTGGTTGCTTATACGTAGAACTACTTATTCCGGGAACAGTAACTACGCTTAATTCTCAGTAACCTATCGCTTGTTCCGGGCTATGAATAGCTTCACCTTTATGCTGAAAGTATCTGAGGCCCTTTCAACGGGCAAGGCCCGGGCCCTAAACCATTAAACCTTTTTTTATGAAACATCTGTCAGCTAACAAAAAAAACATCAAGCCCATCATCTCCAGACAAGAGTCTAAAAAAACTTTTTCACCTGAAATTTTCGCAGATTCCCTGGAAGTAATGGAAAGTTATTGCCTGCAAAAAATCGTGTTGCTGCAATCTTCTCTTGAAAAACTGACTATTGTAGATAATGCAAGAGAAATTATTTCGGTATGCCAGCAGATCAAAAAAGAAAAAAGCATGCTGGTGCAGATCATTGAAAAGAAAAAACAGGCTGGAGGGAACATTAGCTAACTCATGAGACTTCTCTTGATTAATCTGTCCCATTTTCCAGGAGCAATAAAGATTATCCCCGCTTTCTTACACCCTAACATAACATGTATTTAAGGCGTGCCAAACGGTACTTTGTTGTATACATGAAATTGCATATCCGGTTCAGCCGTAATCTGGCTTTATTCTTTTCCGTCTGGTAATCCCCAGTACCGTTTGGCATAGTGACGGGTATGCAATTTCATATTCTCCGGCGGTGATCATTACCCGTTAATTAAAAATTAATTCCATCAACCTGAACATTGAAAATATACCAATAGCCCAGATCATCATCCAGCTCCAACTCTATTGCCCAATTTCCCTGCAGCATTATATACTCCGTTTGCAAGGAAGCGCGCAGTCGATAGGTTCCCTGGATCAATGAATAGTTTTCCTTCACCATACATTCCGATTGTTCTATCTCCGGCTTGTCCATACACTCATAAGCCTGCTTGAACTGGTTTACATACCATCTGAATTCTTCCTCTGTCAAAGGCAATTTATTATTAAGCCTAAGATTCCTGCGTCTCAGGTGTGGCAGGCATTCAGATATAGTCGGATTCAAAATGCTCCTGATCGTATCCAATGCAGCATGACTATTTTCATATAGGGGGTCCGGATAAAATTCATCATAAATAAAACAATATGTCATTCCCGGCAAATTGAAATCATCCATTTCCTGCTTGAATAATTCCTCTATAGTAAACCGGTACAGCTCTTTAGCAGGGATATTGGGACTGCAGACATCCAGGTTGACATTATGTTTGCGCATGTACCTGTCCAGCTCAGTCCACGCACTTATAAACTCTGTATCGGGGATTTCAGCAACCGGCCTGAAATGAGTCGGGTTGCCCAATTTTTCAACGACGCTGACCATCTTGTGTTCTTCGATTTGTTTTTCAAATGCAATCACCTGTTTCAGGAACTCATGCTCAATTTCAGCAGGAAGGTCACCTCTATGTTCATGAAACTGTGCGCCTTTTTCAAGCATCAGTTTCATTTTTAGTACATTGTTTTCCGCCCTGATACGATCTTCATTACTTAAATGTGAAAAATCCTCTTTCATAAGAAATATTTAATCCGGTTGTTTACCAATTCCACTATCCGATCCGGGTTTAAATATAGATTGACAGCAAAGAGCTTTCCAACGGGAAAAAACAATTTCTCGCCGTAAAAAAACAACCGGCATTTCTCTTTAAATCCTTTTATTCAGCTAGAATAGTTTTCCCTGTTCCCCCGGCCTTCTGAAGATCGTTGTGTCCAGTTCAAACCTGTCTTCATTCATCCGGTATATCTTTCCATATTTCCTGTATTGCTGCTGCACCATTTCTGCAATACTTCCTTCACCTCTCATCCGCAATCCCCAACGGGTATCATTTACTTTGCCATCATGTGATTGCTCTATCAGGTGCCAGACTTTATCAGCCCTGTCAGGAAAGTTTTTATATAACCAGTCATGAAACAGGAATTTGATAGCGCCATTCAACCGGATAAAAGTGTAAGCCGTAAACCTTGCTCCCACATCCGCGGCCGCTTTCATGATCCTTTGCATTTCATGATCATTCAACCCGGGGATCATCGGCCCCATCATCACTCCCATTCTTATACCAGCCGTGCTTAACTCTTCAATCACTTTCAGCCGTTGTTTCGCTGTAGTGGTCCGCGGCTCCATTACTCTCCGCAGGTCTTCATTAAAGGAAGTAATGGATACCATGGCAGATACCAATCTTTTCTTCGCCAGCTCCTGCAACACATCTTTATCTTTTATGATCCATGAATTCTTGGTCAGAATGCCCACTGGCTGATTGAATTCATTGCATACTTCCAGCAAGCCTCTTGTTAACCGGTACTTCTGCTCCGCTGGCTGATAACAATCCGTATTCCCGCTTAACATGATCGGCATTACTTCCCATTTAGGATGCATCAATTGCTTCCGCAATAACTGAGGTGCATTTTTTTTAACAATGATCTTCCGTTCAAAATCCAGCCCTGCACTATATCCCCAGTATTCATGTACATTCCGTGCATAGCAATAAATACAACCATGTTCACAACCTGCATAAGCATTCATGCTGTAAGCCATACCCACATCGGGGCTATCCACTTTATTGACAATGGTGCGGGATTCCTGTTCGATATACTGTGTTGGCGTATTGTCTTCTGACCAGTCATCTATCCCTTCAATATGCTCCCTGGTCATTTCATCTTTCAGGAAACGGTTTTTGGTATTGAATTGTGCGCCGCGACCCTGCAGGTATTGGTCCGCTTCTTCTTTATCTCTTGCAGATACTTTATAATGATCTTGTTTGAGCTTTTCCATAGTTAGAAGTTTAAAGAACTTAGGGTAAAGGGATGTCCTTATCCTGGGTATGCATGTTATGCTAACCCGGAATCAGCCTGAAACCATACAGTATTTCAGTTTAAGCTGGTCAGAAGCCTTAAAAAAAGAGAAAGTGAGGCGGCTATTTATCATGTGATGATAAAAGAAACCGATTCAAGCCTTAGATCGTTCCTGTTATGCTTTACATTCTATTGGCCGCCTTCTTTCCTTCCCTCTTATGCTAACCAAATAGAAGTCCTTGTTTTGTTATGACCGGTAAATTCTGAAATTCAAACCGGCGTAATACATGATAACCTTTGTCTCCTTCTCTTCTTTTCAGCAATATCATTCCATCGGCTATAAAGCGACCTGTGAAATGTTTCTGGCTATACTCCAGCCAGCCTTTTTCATATTGCCAGGGTTGAAGGCCCCTTGCTACAGTAAGATGCGGCTCATCAATAAAATGAGGTTTATTGTCTTTATCAAGCTTCAGCAGCCGCTGCCAGGGTTTGATCTGTTTAACAAGGTCACGGACCGGCTCCTTTGTCGTTACCGTGATATAAATTGTATGCGAAGGAAAACTGCCAAAGTCCCGCAGCTCCACTTTAAAAGGATATTGCGCCATAGCCACAACTTTCAAGCGGTTAAGTATCCTTTCCTCCATCATATCAAGCTGTTTGAACCGCGCAAGGGTAAGATGCGCTTTGCTCCATACCGCACCCGGCGCACCATAGGTTTCCGCAAATTCCTTTTTTACCTGCCCGATACGTTCTCTCAACTCTTCATGCGGGTTTAATACCAGCAAATATTCGCTGCTGCGGTAATTGGATAAAGTGGTAATATCTGTTTGCATAAAATACTTTTTATATCGTTCATTTATTTTGTTCTGGCAATAATCCAAATATGTTAATGATTTTACACGAATCAGCAGCATGACTTCTCCGGAGCAATACCAACTCACCTGCTGTAAACGTTTCACAAAATATTTTTTGAGCATATTCTCTCATAGCCTGCTCATAAACCTCTTCCGGCAAACGCCCCGATATACTAAGATGTGGTCTGTTGGCCCATTTTACTGGTGGACACCCGTTGGATTGGATATACTCATTAATGACTGCTAAGTTTTGCACCAGTAAGCTGAATGGTAAGTGGTCCTGCACACGCAGGTACACTGTATGCGGAGGAATACCACTATAATTATTTAAAGTGACCGTAAAACTTTTCTGCCTGCTGCAAACACGTTGTATCCAGCGGATCAGGGTTTCTTCCATGGATTCTTTAGCTACAAAACTGGCCACTGTTATATGTGGTTTTGCGCGGCTGCCGGTTTTAGCATTATACTGCTCGTAAAAACGTTGCTTTTCTCCGATCACTTTACTGTATACTTCCATATCCGGATGTATAACCAACAGGTATTCAAAATCATCCCTGCCTGATAAAATTGCGCCTGAAGGATCAGCGATCTCATTCCAGGTCAACGCCGTTCTGTTCATTTCAACCAAGCCTTGTTCCATGTTTTCCTCCTTGATCATTTTCTTAGCATAAATTTACTAAGAAATTTAGTTTTTTCAATTATTTTTAGGAACTTTATTTTTCAACCGGCCGCCGGTATTCATTATTAATACATTGAATTATGGAAGAAGAATTTTATAGTGCTGCATATAAAGGATCCAAGCAATTTTCACAACAACAGATAAGAACAGCTAATGCCACTGGTTTTGGTGCTGCAGCCGATGATTATATGGAAAAGGGAATTGACTTGAATGAACAACTTATCATCAATAAACCTGCTACCTTTTTTTTCCGCATGCGGGGAGACGCCATGCAGGGCGCCGGCATACAGGAGGAAGATGTGCTTATTATTGACAGAAGCATCAAACCCACCAACGGCCGCATTATCGTAGCCGCTGTGGATGGAGAGCTTTTAGTGAGACGCTATCAGCAGACTTTCAACCGCGTGATCCTGTCGCCCGAGAATAAAAAATACAAACCGCTTGAGATCGGTGAGTTCAATACTTACACACCCTGGGGCGTGGTCACCTGTGTAATACATGTAGTGGACCCTATGTTGCAGGCATATATACATAACCGGAAAAAAGATAACAAATCTTCAAACTGGTAGATATGAAAGCCATTGTTGATTGTAACAGCTTTTATTGTTCGTGTGAACGTTTATTTAAACCGAAACTGGATAAACGTCCTGTAGTAGTATTGAGTAATAACGATGGTTGTATCGTTTCGCGCAGCGATGAGGCCAAAGCATTGGGAGTGGAAATGGCCGGCCCTTATTTCCAGGCCCGGCACCTGATTGAAGAGAACGGCATAGCCGTATTTTCTTCCAATTACAATCTTTATGGTGATCTGAGCATGCGTGTGATGGACACATTGCGAAGCATTGCAGGAAAAGAAAAAGTGGAAGTATATTCAGTAGATGAAGCTTTTGTCGATCTTCCTGATATGCCAGTCGCTGAATTGGAACAGGCCGCAAAAGAGATAAAAGAAACAGTGGAGCAATGGACAGGCATTTCTGTATCTATTGGTGTGGCGCCTACAAAGACCCTGGCCAAGCTGGCGAATTATATTGCCAAGAAATACAAACGGGTCACCGGTTGTGTCACTATTCTTGCT
>CBHEUU010000358.1:0-5488 GCA_965990355.1 uncultured Chitinophagaceae bacterium | reverse complement strand
ATGGGTGATGCCGCAGGCTTCCACCGCGAAGTATGCATCGATACGCTTGGGTTCAATGAAGACGGTACCATTATTCCCGTAAAACCTTCTCTTTAAAAATGCAGATGAAAAGGAATACTTTATTATTGCTTCTGCTGGCTGGATGCCAGTTCGGGGCTTTCCAATTGCATGCACAGGTTCCCGGCAACCGCCCTGATTCCGCCTATATTTTTGCGTATGCCACGGAAAAAAACTCCAACCACGGAGGTCTCAATTTTGCGTGGAGCGTGAATGGAAATGACTGGACGCCTATAGGGCCGGAATATAATTATGTCCGCAGCGATTATGGAAGATGGGGTGCGGAGAAAAGAATGATCGCTCCTTTTCTTTTCCAGGCGCCGGATGGCGAGTGGCATTGCGTGTGGAGCCTGAATGAAAAAGATGATGCATTCGCTCATGCATCGTCGAAGGACCTGGTGTATTGGGGACGGCAGTCATACCCGGTTATGAAAACAGGTAAGAATATCATCAGCCCGGTGATAGCGTTTGACCGTGCGGCAAAACTGTTCAAGGTAAACTGGCTGAGCAACGGAACAAATGTATACAGTACAACAACCACGGACTTTAAATTATACACTCAAGCCCAACCTGCATCTTCTGCAAATTATAAGGAAGATCGCGAAGAAGTATTGATCTCGGGTAAAAAGGAAAAAGGGACCAGGCATAAAGTTCCGATGCAACTTATCGAAGGACTGATCAATGCGCGACAGTTAGACGCATATAATAATTTATTGAATAGTGAAAAGACATCGGATGATAAGCTGCGTTTTGCTTCGCTGAAACCTGTTGAGCTTTCCATCATAGCTGAACCATCCCGGTTAAAAAAGATCAGCGATCTTTTGGTAGGTGCTTTTTTTGAGGATATTAATTATGCAGCAGATGGCGGGTTATATGCTGAACTGATACAAAACCGGGATTTCGAATATGATCCTGCAGACAAAGAAGGACATGATAAAACCTGGAACAGTTATAAAGCATGGAAAATAAATGGAGGCAATGCCACATTCAGTATAGACAGTATCGCGCCCATTCATGAGAATAATAAGCACTATGCTGTTTTGAATATGGAGAAACCAGGCGCAGCGTTGATCAACGAAGGTTTTGATGGAATAGAACTTAAAGCAACAGAGAAGTATAATTTTTCTTTTTTTGCGCGGACAAAAAACGGGAGAGGAGGAAAGATACTTGTTCGCCTGGTTGATAAGACTGGTAAAGTATATGGTGAAACTGTCACTTCATCCATAACCAGTAGCTGGAAAAAATATAACCTCATTTTATCAGCAAACAGCTCAGTAAAAGATTCCCGGCTTGAATTGATCCCGCAGTTCACCGGCACGGTCAACCTGGACATGATCTCCCTGTTTCCCCAGCAAACATTCAAACAACGTAAGAATGGATTAAGAACAGATCTTGCACAAGCCATTGCAGATATAAAACCCCGTTTCCTCCGCTTTCCCGGAGGTTGCGTGGCACATGGTGATGGGCTTGCCAATATTTATAAGTGGAAAAATACGATCGGTCCTTTGGAAGCACGTAAGCCACTAAGAAATCTTTGGGGATATCATCAAACAGCCGGGCTTGGCTATTACGAATATTTCCAGTTTTGTGAGGATATGGGAGCAGAGCCGCTTCCCGTATTAGCAGCAGGTGTTCCCTGTCAGAATTCTGCAACAGGCGGAGCAGGCCAGCAGGGAGGAATACCTATGGCTGAAATGGATGAATACATACGGGATATTCTCGACCTGGTAGAATGGGCAAATGGAGATCCGAAAACTTCCAGATGGGCAAAGCTGCGGGCAGAAGCAGGTCATCCCAAGCCATTCAATCTGAAATATATTGGAATCGGTAATGAAGATCTGATCACGGATATATTTGAAGAGCGTTTTACCATGATCTTTAACGCCATTAAAGCGAAACATCCGGAGATCACTGTTATTGGCACTGCTGGTCCTTTTTACCAGGGAACAGATTATGTGGAAGGCTGGAACGTTGTAAAAAAGTTACAGGTGCCCATGGTGGATGAGCACTATTATGTGCCACCAGGTTGGTTTATCCATAACCAGGATTTTTATGATAAGTATGACAGGAATGCAGCCAAAGTATATCTTGGCGAATATGCATCACATCTTCCCGGCAGACCCAATAATCTTGAAACAGCTCTTACAGAAGCTTTACATCTTAACAGCCTGGAAAAAAATGGTGATGTGGTAAGCATGGCCTCGTATGCTCCATTGCTTGCAAAAGAAGATCATACGCAGTGGAATCCTAATCTTATTTATTTTAATAACTCAGAAGTGAAGCTTACTACTGGTTATTATATTCAGCAGTTGTATGGTCTTAATGCGGGGAACGAATATATGCCTTCGGCTGTAAGACTGTCCAATTCGCAGGATGCCGTTCAAAAACGTATTTCTGTTTCTATAGTTAAGGATACAGGCAGCAAGGCCCTGATCATAAAGATTGTCAACCTTCTGCCGGTAACAGTATCACCAACAATTGATTTTTCAGGCATGTTGATAGAAACTGAAGGTGTTATTAAGACGGAATTGAAGGGAGATCCTTCCGATAGAAATCTGAAACCGGTTAAATCTGTCATTTCATTGAATGGTAACAAATTACCAGAGATATCGCCATATTCATTTACTGTTTTCCGGACCATATTGAAATAAGTTTGGAACTGGTTTGCCTGGTTATTTATAACTTTAAGAAAACCCAGGCATATGGTATACCATGTTTTAAATGGAGATGCGCTTGTTGACGACTTTCAACAAACGGGAATTGCAGGAGAAATGGCTGTTGTGAGGGAAGCGTTGATTGATGGGAGTTTGGCGGGGAATGACCTGGAAGAATTTTGGCGTTCAAGGGCACGGTATATGGAATTGGCTGATGAGGAATATAGAAGCCACACTGTAAGCCAATTTGAAAAGATCCTGCAAGCTCCTGCTGGCTCTGAATTTAACCTCTGGTTTGAATATGATCTTTTCTGCCAGGTGAATATGTGGTTTGTGATCTCACTCATCAATAAGTTACCGGGAAATAAGAAAGTATTTGTAGTATATACCACCTATCTCGATAAAACAGATAAACGATTCTGGAATGGCTATGGCCCGGCCAGCGTAGATGAATTGCGTGGCTGTTATAAAGACAGGATAGAATTAAATGAAGCTGATCTGCAATTAGGACAACATCTGTGGGAAGCATACAAGAATGCTGAATTGGAAGAGTTGACCCGTCTTTCAAATAAACGATCAAAGTCCTTTCCTTATATACAGGAGGTGATTCAGGCCCATGTTGACCGTTTCCCTGGTAAAGAAGGAAAAGGAAGGCCGGAAAAAGTGCTGGAAGATATCATTACAAATATTTCTTCCGATTTCAACACTGCTTTTGTTGAGTTCTGGAAAAGGGAAAGCATTTATGGCTTCGGAGATACTCAGTTGAAGAACATCTATGATAAATTAATGTACTCCCACAAGAATAGACTTCAATAATATCAGGACTTGCTTCCATTAGTAATGGACGCCAGCAGTTTCTGCTGATCAGCGATCTTCAGTTTTTTATCCAGGAAACTGATAGAGCCTTCTTCCTGCATTTCGTTGATACTTCTGAACAGCGTTTCATAAGTGGTGCCGACAAAAGATGCGAGGTCCTGCCGGGAGATCTTTTCATTGATGGCTTCGTCAAAGTCGTCGCCAAATTTTTCCTGTAATGTCTGCAGGGCTTGTGCGATGCGTCCTTTTACCGGCATGTGTGCAAGGTTGCGCATGTTTTTTTCGGACTCTTTCAGTTCTGTCGCGAAGAACAACATTAATTCAAAGAGAAGGTCGTGGTTTACTTTAAGGGAGGAATAAAAAAAGCTGTTTTCGATAAAGCAGACGGTGGTTTTTTCAAGCGCAGTGGCGGATACGGGGAAATAAACATTTTTGCCTAAGCCGCGATGGCCTACAATCTGGCCGTCTCTTGCAAACCGGATAATCAGTTCCTTTTCTTCTCCCCAATGCTTATGAACTTTTACCAGCCCTTCATAAACAAAGTAGATCCCATTCATCTGGTCGCCTTCGCGGAATAATAATTCACCTTTTTTTAATTGGAAAGTTTTGCGGTTGGCGGCTACTGCAGGCAGCCAGTCTTTAAGGCAGAGCCTGCAGAGCAAACATTTATCAAGGTTGCACGGTTGCTTCAACGGTTTCATCCGTGTATTTTTTATTGCTTTATTTGTACGGATGGAACTCCGCACATACATTCCTTATGCGAGAAGTTTATCACGCTTCGTTTCATCCGCGTGAATGTAACACAATTTGTTTATCCGTTGATGCGCAGAAGTGATTTTATATGCAGATTGGATGAAAGAATAGGGGTATGAAGATTTACTACTTCGCCAACAATAATAATAGCAGGATTGGTAAGACCGGCGTGCTGCGATTTAAAAATAATATCACACACGTTGCCAATCACCATTTTTTCATTAGCAGTAGTGGCTTCCTGGATGATAGCTACAGGTGTGTCAGCTTTACCTGCCTGCTGAAAAATGTCCATGATCTGTTCCAGCTTGCTCATAGCCATTAAGATTACTACAGTCGCGGAGGATTTTGCCGCGAGCAGCACATCCTCAGATATCTCACCTGATTGGGTAGTGCCGGTGGTAACCCAAAAGCTTTCATTGATGCCACGGCAGGTGAGGGGGATTAACTGAGAAGAAGGTCCTGCAATACAACTTGAAATTCCCGGGATCACTTCCACTTCCATATTGGCTGCCCTGGCGGCATCAATCTCTTCCATGGCCCGGCCAAATACAAAGGGGTCGCCTCCTTTAAGCCTTACTATTCTCTCATACCGTTGACTGTATTCAATGATCTGCTGGTTGATCTCTTCCTGCGAAAGTGAATGGCAGCCCATTCGTTTGCCTGCAAAATGTAAAATGGCGGAGGGTGAAGCATATTCCAGCAGGGCCTCATTGGCAAGGGCATCATACATTATCACATCGGCTTTTCGCAAAGCCTTGATCGCTTTCAACGTGATCAGTTCAGGATCTCCCGGACCGGCACCAACAAGGGAAAGTAAAGCCATAAATTAATATTATCAATAAAAATATATAATTAATGTCATTATTTATTTTCTAAAATTAATAAAACTGTGCTATATTTATTACATATATCTATATTTAATATGATTGCCTGCCATCATTCTTAAAAAATGACTGGCTATGAAAGTAACTGTTATTGGTAATGGCATGGTCGGCTACAAGTTTTGTGAAAAGCTGATTGCCAAAAAATTACCCCAACTTGAGCTGACCGTTTTTGGCGAGGAGATGTTTCCTGCCTACGACAGGGTGCACCTGAGTGAGTACTTTGCTGGTAAAACGCTTGCTGATCTGTCCATGACAGAATTTCCCTGGTATGCAGAAAACAATATTACCCTGCACCTGGGAGATCCCGTTACTAAGATAGACCGG
>CBHEUU010000357.1:0-5514 GCA_965990355.1 uncultured Chitinophagaceae bacterium | reverse complement strand
CTGGTTGAATAAATCCACACACTCGCGAACGATACTATCCGCATCGCGGCTTCTTTCACGACCCCTTGTAAATGGAACCACGCAAAACGAACACATATTATTACAACCCCGCATGATGCTTACAAAGGCAGAGACGCCATTGCTGTCGATCCGCACAGGAGAGATGTCTGCATAAGTTTCTTCCCGGCTCAGTAATACATTAACAGCTTTTTGTCCGCCTTCAGCTTCTTCCACCAGTCCGGGCAGGGTGCGATAGGCATCGGGGCCAACTACCAGGTCGACCAGTTTTTCTTCTTCCAGAAACTTCGACTTTAACCGCTCTGCCATACAACCCAATACTCCTACCAGCATCCCTTTTTTCTGTTCCTTCAGTTTCCTGAATTCAGTGAGACGTTTACGGACCGTCTGTTCCGCTTTTTCACGGATAGAGCAGGTATTGATAAAAATGAGATCGGCTTCTTCTACATTGCGGGTAGCGCCAAAGCCTTCCTGGTTGAGAATAGAAGCGACGACCTCGCTGTCGGCGAAATTCATCTGGCAACCATAGCTCTCTATATAAAATCTTTTCTTATATGTATTCGGATCGTTTGCAAAGGGGGCATAGGCTTCCCCCTGGCGGTTTTCCTCCTGCCTTTTCATCCCTTCCGGGCGTATTGAATCTGTTACCAGGTCAAACATTCTATTTAAATTTTTCCGGGGTCCGGGACGCAAATATAAGAAAAGCCCTCCGTAATATGACAGGATGGCAGCATTGGCGAAACTTTTCTAAAACACAAGTTATTTACCTGCAAAACATCTAACATATCTAAGCTATCTTTAGAACACTATTATTTAACCGAATCGCCATTCCATTGAGAATATTTGCTCTGCTTCTTGGCCTTATCGCCGGGGTTTCCTGTTTTTCACAGGGCAGCCAGGGTTTGCTGGCTGGCAATGTGATGGACGAAAGAAACAAACCGGTAGAGAATGCCACGATAGAGCTGATCCCTTCCCGCGATACCCTGGCCAAAAAAGCCCAGCTTTCCCTGGCTGACGGCAGTTTTGTTTTCCGCGATATCCCCTTCGACTATTATCAAATACGGATCAGTTATGTAGGCTTTCAGTTGCTGGTGATAGACAGCATTAATGTGAGGGCTGAAAGGGCTGATTTCAACCTGCCCGACCTGGTACTCCGCGGCAAATCGTCTGAAAACCTCCAGGCCGTGGTTATCTATTCCGAAAAACCACTGATCGAATCAAAAGATGGCAATATCACTTTCAATGCAGCAGAATCTCCCCTCAGTGCAGGAAGCAATGCCAGTGAATTGCTGGCCACCGTGCCACTTGTAACAAAAGATGGTGATGGCAAGATCGCTGTACGTGGAAAAGAACCCATGATCCTGATTGACGACAAACCCGTGCAATTGAGCATGCAGCAACTCCAGGACCTGCTGGAATCCATGCCGGGCAGCTCCATCGAAAAGATAGAAGTGATGACAAACCCTCCGCCGCAATATGCAAATGAACAGGGCGGGGTGATCAATATCGTAACACGGAAAGGAAGGGTAGGAAAGAGCGGGCGCATCAGTTTGTCTGGCGGCAGCCGCGGTGAAGCAAGTGTGAATGGCAGTTATAGTTACCGCAAACAGGGGTTGGCGCTTAATATCAATGCAGGTGCAAGCTACAACAGGTTTGCCGGCAGCGGGTATTCTATCCGGAACAATCTCTATACAGATTCAAGCAATTATTTCAACACTACCAACAACAATGTAAATAAAGGCCTGAGACCGAATTTCAGGGCCAGCCTTGATTATGATATCAGCAAACTGCAATCGCTGAATGTAGTATTGCAGCTCAACTCCGGCGATATCGAAAGCCAGAGTCTTACAGAATATACCAATATCAACCGCTTTGGACAGATCTATCGCCTGAGCCAGCGGGATATCCGAAGTGAAAGTGAAAACTATAATGGCTCTTTAAGTTTTTCCTATTTGTTGCGCACCAAAAGGGCAGGGGAGCAATTGCGTGTGATCGCAGATGCCAACCGCTCCATCAACAATAGCGACCGGTTGTTTTACCAGCAATTCTTCAATCCTGACCATACACCGAATGGCATTGATTCAACGCAAAGGCAATTGAATGAAGGCCGCAACACAGGGTACAATCTCCGTGCAAACTATGACCGCCCACTGATAGCGCAGAAGACCTTTCTTTCCCTGGGAAGTTTTTATACCAACGTGAGCAACCTCGTGTATGTGGATGCGAGCTATCTGAAAAAACCGGATAATGTATCAGCGCCTTTGGACATTCTGAGCAATCATTTCCGGTTCCACCAGGCAGTTACTAATTTACGTGCTGCATTGAGGCAGAATATCGGTTCACAGTTCAATATCACTGCAGGTATTTCAGCAGAAAAAACTTCAATCTGGTTTGAGCTGTATAAAGAACAGCGTGATGCCCGTAACAGTTACTGGACCTGGCTGCCTTTTGCCAATATCGGCAAGCGCTGGGACAATCAAATGAGCTTAACGGCTTCCTGGAGAAGAAGCATCCGCCGTCCTGGGATCAATGAACTGAATCCAACAGTAGATTTCTCTGATCCTTATAATATCCGTTTCGGTAATGAAAAGCTGGAAGCATCCACGGCGGATAATTTTGATTTTGTATTAGGAAAATCTGATCCTTCTTATTTTATCAATCTTGGTTTGGGTTATAACCTGGTGAAAGATATTTACAGCCGTGTAAGGACCTTACTGCCTGATGGTAAAACACAGATCAGCTGGGAAAATATCAGCGGACGTAAGGAATATGAAGTAAGCACCTGGGGCGGAATAACTGTTGCACGCAAATGGAGAACGAATATCAGTGCAAGCTATACATTCAACCAGTACAGCGAGTTTGACCGTACGGTGAACCGCTACCGCAATGGCGGATCATTCACTTCCAACATCAGTTCTTCCTATACACCGAAAGACATCCTGAATTTTACAACAGGATTCACGGTAAACCGTTTTGCAAACCCGCAGGGTTTTGCCCGCTGGAACTGGAGCATGAATGCAGGTGTACAAAAGAAATTCTTTGAGAAACGGCTGACGATTACGTTGAATATGATCGATCCATTTACCCAGCAACGGAACCGGACCTTTACCTATGGTACTAATTTCAACCTGGAGAGTTATAACACTACTACTACAAGGAATTTCCGTTTGACCGTCGGGTACAATCTCACTCGTACGAAGAAGAACCCGTTGAAAAATATTCCAGCTAAGGGTTAATTAAAATCCCACAAAGACTACAAAGACCACAAAGGAAAAATATTCTTTGTGGTCTTTGTAGTCTTTGTGGGAAATATACTTGTGGGAACGAGCGGCAAATGGGAATCGAACCCACGACCTTCAGTTTGGGAAACTGAAGCTCTACCACTGAGCTACTGCCGCATCATTTCAATCAGGATGCCGGATTAATTGACATGGCCATTTTCTTCGCCAACCAGCTTTCTTTCACTGGTATGATCCATTTATTCTCCAGCTCTTCTTTGGTTTGCACCGTATTGTTGAAGTATAAACTGTCTGCATCCAGGAAACCATTCTGAAAAGCATAAGGCAATTGTGCGAGGGGCAGCTGCTGTATCTTATCTTTTATGATGAAAGAAAGCGTCGTTCTGTCGAACATATTTACACCATACTGCTGTTCTATTTCTTTGATGAGCCGTACAGAGCTGTCGGTACTGCATCCGCTTACACCCGTAGCGGTTTCATCTGCCATTAAGATGATGAATTGTCCAAAGAATAAGTAAGCAGCGCCTTTAACCGGTGTGCCATGACTTTTCCATTGCTCCGCAAATGCCTGCAATGTTTCTTCAATGTCCAATGCTTCACTGATCGAATATATACGGCTGCTTTGATAGATCCATACGCGTGTTTGGGGATCAAAGCTGTCATCAAGTAGGGATTTGTATTCAAGGTTCATGCTGCAAAATTACGCAAGCCTGGCAATCTTACGAAATAGATTGAGCGATCAGCTCAGCTATATCCAGCACCTGCACACTTTCTTCTTTTTCTGCAAGTTTAACTCCGTCAGTCATCATGGTATTGCAAAAAGGACAGGCAGCGGCAATCACAGATGCGCCGGTACCGATCGCTTCATTCCCCCGCTCTATATTCACACGGGTAGTGCCTTTTTCTTCTTCTTTGAACATCTGTGCGCCGCCTGCGCCACAGCATAATCCTTTGCTGCGGCAGCGTTTCATTTCCACCAGTTCAGCATCCAGTGCTTCCAGCACTTTGCGGGGAGCTTCATAAATATCATTGGCACGGCCGAGATAACAGCTATCGTGGTAAGTGATCTTTTTTCCTTTGAAACTGCCACCTTCTTTTACTGTTATTTTTCCTTCATCAATCAGTTGCTGAAGGAAACTGCTGTGATGTACTACATCATAATGACCACCCAGCTCGGGGTATTCATTTTTCAGGATATTAAAGCAATGCGGGCATGCAGTAACAATTTTTTTAATGCCATAATTATTCAGCACTTGTATATTCTGGTAGGCCATCATCTGGAACATAAACTCATTGCCGGCCCTGCGAACGGGATCGCCGGTACACATTTCTTCCTTGCCCAGGATGGCATAGCGGATGCCTATTTTGTTAAGAATGGTAACAAACGCCTTGGTGATCTTTTGCGCCCTTTGATCAAAGCTGCCGGCACAGCCGACCCAAAACAATATCTCAGGGCTTTCTCCGTTGGCGGATAATTCTGCAACCGTGGGAACGTTCATATTCCAAATTTGTTCAAATCTAAAGACAATTCATTAACAAAGTGATAGTCTTTGTTTTATTTTTGCCACCCTGCATGAGTATAAAGAAATTTTTGGAAAAGCTGTTTAACTGGGAGCTATGGACCTTTTATGTGTTATATGCTCCCATCGGTCCGGTCTGGTTCTGGTATTGCCTGAGAAGCCGGTCCTTCTGGTTTTTCAGTTCTTCCAATCCAACAATCACTTTTGGCGGTTTTGAGGGTGAAGGAAAAAAAGAGATGTATGATCAATTGCCACCCCATCTTGTTCCCCGCACCATTTATATCCTGCATGATCTTCCTTTTGACGAAGTGAAAAAGAAGATCGCTGAAGCCGGTTTTGAATTTCCTTTCGTGGTAAAGCCTGATGTAGGTATGAAAGGAGTACTCTTCCGTAAAATAGAGAATGAAGACCAGTTGATCAAATACCATGAACGTATACCGGTTGAATACATCGTGCAGGAGCTGATCACTTTGCCGGTGGAGGTAAGCGTGTTTTATTACCGTTACCCCGACCAGCAGCAGGGAGTGGTGAGTGGTTTTATCCAGAAAGAATTATTGCAGGTGACAGGTGATGGATCGTCTACATTAAAAGCATTGATAGAGCAGCATCCTCGTGCCCGCTTCCGTATGGAAGAAATGGAACACCGGCATGGACACCGTTTTCAACGCGTCATTCCTGCCGGAGAAATATTTTATCTTTCGTATGCGGGGAATCATAACCGCGGCGCACATTTCACC
>CBHEUU010000356.1:0-5516 GCA_965990355.1 uncultured Chitinophagaceae bacterium | reverse complement strand
TACAAAATCACGGCCCTGCATGGCTGCAATTGCTTTGGCAGCATTCATAATAGCCAGTGAAGCGCGTGGTGAAGCACCGAGATAAATGGATTTATGATTACGCGTCTGGTGCACCAGCCGTGCAATAAATTGCAATAATTTTTCTTCGATCAGTATATTCCTGATTTGCTTGCGCAGGTTGCCGATCTGTTCTCCGCTCAGTACTGGCTTTACCAGTTCATCCACCCGCGTATTTCCCAATTGATGAAAACGGGAAAGGATCTCCAGTTCTTCTCCTTCATTGGGATAAGGCACCATGATCTTGAACAGGAAACGGTCGAGCTGCGCTTCCGGAAGCCGGTAAGTTCCCTCCTGCTCTACGGGGTTTTGCGTGGCAAGCACCATAAAGGGGGAAGCCATAGGGTAAGTTCTGCCATCAACAGAAGCCTGCCTTTCTTCCATTACTTCCAGTAAAGCTGATTGCGTTTTGGCGGGAGCACGGTTGATCTCATCTACCAGCACGATATTGCTGAACACAGGGCCTTTCTTGAATTCAAACGCTGCTTCTTTTGGATTGAATACAGGGGTCCCCAATACATCGGAAGGCATAAGATCAGGAGTGAACTGGATACGCGCAAAACCAGTGTCGAGGCTGCGGGCCACGAGTTTTGCAGTCAGCGTTTTGGCCACGCCAGGCACACCTTCTATCAGTATATGCCCTTCTGCCAGCAAAGCTGCAATGATCAGCTTTACCATTTCATCCTGCCCTACGATGATTTTTTTGATCTCGCTCCTGATCGACATTACAGCTTCATTCAGTGCAGTCAGATCAGTGCGTTGCTGAAACAATTCTTCTTCCATGCTTATGCTATTTTATAAAACGATTCCAGTTGTTTATGAAATGATACCAGTTCTTTATCAGTTGCCACTGCCGCCACATTCAGGTGATTGATAAAAGAAACGATCTCGCGGATCGGTTCTTCCTCCATCCCTGTTTTGAAACGCAGGTTTTGTACAAACTCATCATTCAGTTCCGTAGTAGGCAGTTTATAACGCGTTCTAACATGCTCCAGGAAATAAGCCGCCATTTTCCGGCACAGGTTAGTATGATCCCCTTTATCGTGGTATAAACGGCCAATGGTCCTTACAAAATCGAGTGAGTCATTTTTGGGCTTATTGATCACTGGTATGGTGCGTTGCTTTCTCCGCATTTCCAGCAGCACATAAGTAAGCAGTGCCAGCAATGCCGTGATCAATCCCCAGCGAAGCCCGGGGTAGCGAAGAAATACACTTAACCAGTTTGATTTATTTTCCTGGTTATCCTGCTGCCCTTTGGCAAGAAAATATTCATCCCATACCACTTTTGTAGTGTTGGGAGAGATTACCGACATGGCTTTTTCATAATAAGCCATATTGTCTTTATGCAATAAAAAATAATTGCTGAAAGCCATTGGTGCAAGATGCAGGAAAAGATGCCCTTTGCCTGCACTGAGTTTAATAAAGTTGGGGCTGCCGCCTTCATTATATCCCAGCACGGTAGTGGTCAGTGAATCGTATTCATAAAACCAGAAATCATACTTTTTCCCTGGATAAGAAAACTTTTGTACCCTGCGGCTTACAGGGATATCCAGTGATACCGTTAAAGAATCATTTCCGTTTATTCTCCATCCGCCATCCGGATTCACCGGGTAATAGATATCGCATTTGACCATTTTTTCCACCGGGTAAGAAACCTTCATAGTGCTCACGAATACATCATTGCCTCTTTTAATAAACTCCAGCAGACTATTCATTTCATCTTCTTCTGCATTGAAAAAAGGAGAAACGATCAGCAGGGCCTGCCGTTTACCATAAGGGGCAAGTGAGTCCCAGTCGCCCGGCATCCTTTTATCTGAAGTAACAGATGCTTTCGGGAAAATATGTTTGAGATTTTCGTACGCCACGAATGTGCCGTAAGGGATCTTATCCCTTTTACGGAAAGTCATCCTTTCATCAAAAAGCCGGTCTGCAGCATTGTTTCCTGTAAAGAACAGGAAAATGACAGCAATGATTACCAGTCCAATAAGTAAATATGATAAACTCTTTTTCAAATGATCAGTTCAGTTTTCTGTCAAAATTTTCAAACTCCTTACGGATGATGTCAAACTTATCCTGCTCCAGTGAAAATTGTCCGTACCAGCTATATTCATAGTGACGGGTAAGCCGGAAAAAATCTGTATAATATCTTGTTGGCTGCAATTGCGCCAGGTAATCAAAGTTGGTACGGTCCTGCTTGTAATCAAGAATATTCCGGTCGGTCAGGTTCCGGAGCAACCGTAGGAAAAGCAATCGCACACCAAGGCGATAATTGCCGGACGATACGGCTTTGTCCAGTTCCTGCTGGTAGTTGATCGCGAAAATATCGTTCATGTCCGTTTCACCATTATCTATCTCTCCTATGTATTTGTTTTTGCGGAAAATGCCCACATTACTGTTGGAAAGAAAAATAATGATGAAGGCAATAAATCCCACTACCACTACAATCCATAATACTGTTTGAAAAGCGGGATGCATAACCAACGGTTGCCTTCCTGATTCCTGTTGTTGCTTTTTTCCTTTTTTGAATGATTGGTTGGCATACCAGAATGCATCATCTTCCTGTTGTGCTTTTTTTGCAGCGGGATCGAGATGACGGATATGGATGGAATCCTGCTGTGCTGACCAGGTAGGGAGGAAAGCTCTTGGTTCTTCTTCCTCACTGTCTGCTTTGGCTTCTTCGTCTTCGTATTCTTCTTCAGCGGGAGCTTCTGTTACCATCCTGACGCTGTCCATATCTATGCTTAACAGGCGGGTAGTATCTTTCTGCTGCGCCTGCGCAAACAGCGGCAGCAAAAACAGCAGCATAAGCCAGCTGCTTATTTTCAAGGGTAGTATGTTCCAGTTATTGCTGAGCATCTGTTGCATGGTTACACATCTTCCTCCAACAAATCAACTTTCCTTTTTCGTCCCAGTTGTATCGGGTAAATGACAAAATACCATATAACAAAAACAACAGATAAGGAGGTGATGATGGTGGTGAATATGGATATATCGTTATATAATCTTGTGATCACGCCTTCAAAAAAAGCGGCAAGTCCAAATACCGGCATTAACCCGATCATTATCTTAACGCCATCTTTTGCGCCTTGTTTGAAAGAACTCAATCTTTTTACTGTTCCGGGAAACAAAAAGCTTTTTCCCAATATAAGCCCGGCAGCACCGGCAATGATAAGCGCAGTCAGCTCAAGCGTGCCATGCACAAACACCACAAGGAAAAACTGAAGGCCCAATCCTTTTGATGCGAAGAACTGATCAAAGATGCCGACCATGGCTGCATTCTGCGCCAGCATATAGAGGCTGGGTATGCCTGCAAATATGCCGGAAGCAAACATCATGAGTGAAACACGGATATTATGGATCATCAGGTTGAGCCAGCTGAGTATGGGGTTACCTGATTCATAGATGCCAAAGGGATTTCCCTTATCAATATTGTCCAGTGTTTTGTCAACATACCCGTCGCCAAAAAAGCTCCGGGCCACTCCTTCATCCTGTTTTGATACAAAAAAGCCGATCCCGAAGAAAACAACAAATACAATGAAAGCAAACAGCACTGTGCGGTGATGTTTACGGATGGTAAGCGGCAGATCATATTTCCAGAAAGTGATCAGCCGGTTGCTTTCTTCTTTACGGTTTTTATAAATGCTGAGATAGATCCGGGAAGCCTGGCTGTTGATATAGCGGGTGACTTTGCTGGTAGGATAAAAAGTTTTGGCATACGCCAGGTCATCTACCAGTTGTGTAAACTCCTTCGCCATTTCATCTGCATCAGCCGGTGGATTATGCTGGTTTTTCAACCAACGTTCCCGGCTTTTCTTTATAAATAGGGCTTCTCTCAAGAAATAGTGTTGTTTGGCTTGTAAAATACCATTTTTTTGGAAAGGTGAGGATTTTTGAAAAAATCCCTACCTTACTTCCTGAACAAAATCCGCCGCTGCAGATGGCCCTGATCAAAGTACCTACCAGTTTTAACATTGAAGTTGAGTTTGAGATCCCCGAGTTTTACAGGCGGCTGTTTTCCCTGCTGATCGATGTGATCATGGAGATCATGTACCTGTTCGTTGCTTCCAAAATCATGCGATCCATCGTAGAAAGTTATGATCTGTCAAATGAAGATTCTTTATACGATTTGAATGCTATCGGCATGCTGATGATACTGCCGGTGCTGGTTTACCATGTGGTGATGGAGATAACCATGAATGGACAAAGCGTAGGTAAAAAGATCATGGGCATACGCGTAGTAAATGAGAACGGTGGCCGGCCAAGCGTCAGCCAGTTCCTGATCAGGTGGTTACTGCGTGTGTCGGACCTGTGGATCCTTGCCTTGCTTTTTATACTGTCCACCGGTGGAATGGGAGGCGGCATTGAAGCTGGTTTTCTCCTGCTTGCAGCACTTGCATTTCTGATAACGGATATCGTGCTTGTTGTTTCTTCCAAAAAAGGACAACGCATTGGTGATATACTGGCCAAAACCATTCTTATCCGGATCAATTCCAAAGCAAGTATAGAAGAAACCATTTTCCAGGAAGTGGCAGACACTTATACACCTTCGTTTCCCCAGATCATGCAGCTGAGTGACCGTGATATCAATGCGATCAAAAGTATACTGGAAACATCCCGCAAAAAGAATGATTATTCCATGGCAATGGCTGCGGCGGATAAAATCAAGAACCACCTGCAGATCAATTCAGATATGGACCCGTATGATTTCCTGGATGTGCTGCTGAAAGATTACAATTATCTCTCGGTGAAATAGGAACGTTTATTTTTATTGCAACGCCGAGCGGGTGCCCATTACCACCGTCGCTAACAATACCAGCACAAAAACAATAATCAATATAATAGAACAAGCCATGAAATAAGCTTTCAGGTTACTGAAACTGCCGTTCAGTTCAGACTGGCTCATTCCATCCACTCCTGCCTTTGCCTGCCGCGCAAACCGGTAAAGAAAAAAGTTAACGAGCAACCCTATAGCGATTGAAAAAAGCGAAGTGAAAATTTCTGATCCGCCGGTTCTTTCTGTAAAGCCCATATCAAATCCTTCAGCACGGTTAAAAGCAGCAGGCGTTTTTTCCCGGAAAAGATCAATAATGCTTAAAACATACCCGATCACCGATACTACAACGATGACCATGGCCCAACTGGCCATGGAGCGGATATATTGCTTTGCCATTGGGTCAAATCCTAATCCGCCAAAGAGGTCTGAAGATTGATTTTCCTGTTCCATCATATAAAAGATTTACCGGACAAAAAATCCTATTAAAGAAAACAAAAGAAAGATCACGCCAAGCACACCTGCCATAGCCAGGTAATTCCTGAAATGCCCAAGGCCAGCGTTGAACAATATCTGGTCTTTCTGGCGGATGCCAGCCCTGATGGAATTGGCTCCTTTTATCAGGAAGGTCATCATTATTGCGCAAACCGCTATAGCGATCACAAGGCAGACTGCCACTATCACTTTC
>CBHEUU010000355.1:0-5517 GCA_965990355.1 uncultured Chitinophagaceae bacterium | reverse complement strand
AATTTTCAGCATCGGGGTTTTCAAATTTTTGAGGCACTACAAATCCGCCGATATCCATTGTCCAGTAGGGGAGGCCGGACATGGAAAAGTTAACACCGGCGGCGATCTGCATTTTCATGTCATGCCATGTAGCACCGATATCTCCGCTCCAGATAGCTGCGGCATAGCGTTGTGAGCCTGCAAAGCCGGAACGTGTCAGCAAAAAAACTCTTTTATTAGGATTTGTTGAGCGCTGACCTTCATAAATACCCTTTGCATTTTGCAATGGATACGCATTCAGGTATTCTGCTGCGCTGCCTAAAGCAGTAGGCGTCATTTGCTGTTTTCTTCTTTCCGGGCTTACATTAGACAGGATATCCGGTTCACTTGCATCCATCCACCATGCATCAATTCCTTTACTGTAAATCTTCTTATTGATCAGTTCCCAAAAACCTTTTCTTGCGTTTTCATTAAAGGCATCATAGAAGGTGGAGACATATCCTTTGCCTATCCAGTCTCTTTGCTGGTCCACAATATTTCTTTTATATAACCATCCTTTCTTTTCAAAATCGTTATAAGCCTGTATGCCTTCATAGAACTTAGGCCATACAGAGATCATGATCTGCGTGTTGTATTTTTTATGCAACACATCTATCATGCTATCGGGGGAAGGGAAACGTGTTTCGTCAAAATCCTGGCTGCCCCAATCTGCTTCTTTCCAATAGCTCCAGTCAAGGACGATATTGTCAATAGGTATTTTTCTTTTCCGGAACTCATCAACAGTTGAAAGGATTTCATCCTGTGTTTTGTATCGTTCACGGCTTTGCCAGAAGCCCAACGCCCATTTGGGTACAATAGGTGCTTTGCCGGTGAGGTCCCTGTATCCGCTGATCACTTCATCCATGTTGCCGCCATGAATAAAATAGTAGTCAATCAGCCGCCCGGCTTCTGAGTTAAAGCTGAAATAATTTTGTTCCTGCTTTGTTAGGGGTTCCTGCCATTTTACTGATAAATAGGAATCGCCCTGTGGCTCCCATTCGATTTTAACGGATACTTTTTCGCCGGCTTTAAATTCAATGGGGAGGAGTGCCGGCGCCGGATTCCAGGCCTTGCGCCACCGGTCAAGGACCAGCTTGCCGTCCAGCCACACCTTAAGACATCCGCCATAGATAAACCGGAGCTGATGGAGGCCGGCAATATGACTGGCCACACTTCCTTCCCAGGTAACCACTCCTGAAACAGGATTAAATTCTTCGGGAAGGATCATCTTCGCATCATTGCCAAACTCCATATTAATAGCAGTTTCCGGTCTTTCGAGAAGGATACCCTGCATTGCTGATTTATTATTGCGGTAAGTAGCCGTAAGCCATCCCTGTTCTCCTTTCCCCGAAAAAAGCTGAAGTGAAGAAAGCGGATGAAAGGAACGGATATCGCCGGCCCTGGTGAATGAATAGTTATCCCACAGGATACCGTAATTCTTACTGGAGAGCAGAAAGGGGATGGCCACTTCTGTATTGTTCTGAAAGAAAGTGACCTGCTGCCCCCTGTAATTCATGATGCCATCCTGGTGCTGACCAAGCCCATACCAGGCATCGTCATCAGTGGTTTGAAAGGTTTGAGTAAGATGGTAAAAACGCTTTCCATCAAATATGGCAGGCCTGAAACTGCGGCCGGAAATTGGCTTTTCGCCTAATATTTTTTTGCCTTTGGCATCCCAAAATGAAACAGTACCGGTCTTCAGATCGACAGTGGCTGATATTTCTTTTGTTTTTAAAGTGAGTTTCTCTTTTGAAGAAATAAGGGTCCAGGCGGAATTGGATATTTTACGGGAGATGGTAATCAGACTCTGGACAGATGCAATTTCTTTTCCAGGCGCCGCGATTACTCTTATTATCCTGTCTGAAATTACTTCAAGCTTAACCGCATTTGGAGCCCCGGTAAAAGCGGGATCGGTAAAAACTATAACGCCGTTTTCCGTTTGGATGTAGGAGGGAGGCGCTGCCAGTATAGCATTAGAAACAGCAATAAACAGCACGCCCAGGAATAGCAGTTGTTTTTTCATATACAGCAATCTTTCACTTGAATAGTTGCTGTAAAGCTAGGTTTGTGCTATCTGTAACAGGGTAGCCGGATGTTGCAGATTACGGTATGGATTGTTGCAAGTAAATGATTTTCATCACATATTAGTAAGCCGGCGGCTTATCAGGCGTCTTTATCCTGTTTATTGGCAATATACTTTGAAGGTGTTACATTGAATTCGTCTTTGAAAGCCTTTGTAAAGTTTTTAGGGTTATTGAATCCTACTTCATATGCAATTTCGGCAATCGTCATTCCGCTCTTTTTCAGGAGTTGGGCTGCCCTTTTTAAGCGTATGGAGCGGATGAATTCAATGGGCGTTTTACCGGTGATCGAAAGTATCTTTCTATACAAAGTGACCCGGTTAATAAACATGTCCCGGCTGAAATCTTCCACAGAAAATTCAGGGTTGTCCATGTTTTTTTCAACAACGTCCAGGGCGCTTTGGAGAAACTTTTCGTCAACCGGCGTTATGGTCACTTCTCCTGGATTAACTTCAATTTGTTTCTGGAACCTTTTCTGTAATAATTTTTGCTGTGCCAGCAGGTTCCGGACCCGGGAAGCGAGGATTTCAAAAGTGAAGGGCTTGGTAATATAGTCATTCACTCCTGCTTTCAGGCCTTCCAGTTGTTTTTCCTCGCTGCCCATGGCCGTAAGCAGGATCACCGGGATATGGGCTGTTAGTGTTTCGTTTTTAATTTTCCTGGCCAATTCAACTCCGTCCATTAAAGGCATCATGATGTCGCTTACCACCAGGTCGGGATTCGTCAGTTTTATTTTTTCCCAGCCTTCCTTGCCGTTTACGGCTTCTTCAACATGATAGTTTGCTTTCAGGTTATCTTTCAGGTAAAAGCGGAGGTCCTCATTGTCTTCCACTATCAGTATTGTTCTCTTCTTGTCTTTTCCCTGGCCGCCCTCCAATGGCAACTGTTCGGCAACTTCTGTGAGTGCCGGAGCGGTAACCCGGGTGGAGGGCTCGTATATTTTTTTGGCTGGCAGTAATACGGTGAAGGAGGAACCTTTCTCGGGTTCGCTTTTTACAGTGATGATCCCGTTGTGAAGCCTTACAAATTCTTTGGTAATGGCGAGTCCGATACCCGTTCCCTGGGTCATCATGCTTTCGGAGACATCTGTCTGAAAGAACCGTTCGAAGATCTTTTCCTGCTGATCAGCTGGAATTCCAATACCGGTGTCTTTCACTTCCAGGGCAAGCGTCCCATCCCCTTCATTATTGACAGGTGGGTTATACACCAGGTTGATGCTTACGATCCCGTTATCATGGGTGTATTTAAAAGCGTTGGACAACAGGTTGAACAGGATCTTTTCGATCTTATCCTTATCAAAGTATATTTCAAGGGTTTCCACATTCGAGGAAAACGAAAATTGGATGTTCTTCTTTTCGGCCACGTCCATAAATGAGTTGCTGATATCCCTGCAGAAACTGATAATATCACCTATTGATGGATGCAATTTCATTTCCTGCACTTCCATCTTCCTGAAATCGAGCAGTTGGTTAACCAGGCTTAATAAACGTTTGGCATTTCTTTGCACCAGGTTCAGTTGTTTTTTCTGTTCATCATCCCCGCTTTGCCTGATGATCTTATCAAGCGGAGCGATAATGAGACTTAACGGTGTACGGAATTCATGGCTTACGTTGGTGAAGAATTTCGTCTTTAACTGTTCAAGCGCATGCGCTCTTTCGGCTTCCCTGCGTTGTTGTTTTACTTCAAATCGCATATGTATCCTGTCCAGTGTAATGCGCCGGGCAAGTAAAAATATCCCGGCAGCTATTATTGCATAAATAATGTAGGCGAGGGTGGTCCGCCAGAATGGAGGTTGAATGTTGATCCGCAGTGTTTTTATATCACTCCACAAACCATTCCTGTTGAGAACTTTTACTTTCAACGTATAATGGCCGGGATCGAGGTTGGTATAAGTTGCCTTGCGCTGTGTCCGGTCTGTATACAGCCAGTCGTTATTAAATCCTTCCAGCATGTATGCATATTTATCGAGGTTGCCGTGCGTAAAATCGAGGGAAGCAAACTCTATGGAAAAAACATTCTCTTTATACTTAAGGTCAATTTGCTGAAGGTGGGGCAGGGCCTGCTCCAGCAACACGCGGTTATTTACCTGTTCGCCGGGCTCTACATTCTTATTCAGGATCTGCAAACCGGTGAAGACGATTTTAGCATGGTTTGCGGATTTTTTGATTTCATTCGGATCGATGATATTGAAGCCGGCCGGCCCTCCGAAAATCAATTCCCCTTTCCGTGTTACCAGCGCTGCATTCTCGTTGAATTCGGTATTCTGAATGTTGTTCATTTCGTCGTAGCTGATGATCGAAAAAGAAAAGCCGCCGTCTTTTTGAACCGGAACCATACTGCACAACCCGTTGGGAGTGGAAAGCCAAAGTGTTTGATATTTGTCTTCAAGTATATTCAATATCATGTTGTTCGGAAGACCTTCCAGGGTTGTGAATACCTGGAAACTGTTGGTTTGTTCATTAAACAGATTTAATCCTTCCCTTGTTCCTACCCATATTCTTCCTTTGCTGTCTTCCAGGAAGCAGATGATATTATTATGACTTAAACTGTTTTTATCATTTGTATGCCGATATAGCACAGAGGAGTTTTTGTTTTTATTAAAAACGCTCACGCCCTGTTCCGAGCCTATCCATAAATTCCCTTTCCTGTCCTGCATTATGGCAGAAATATAAGCGGCCAGAGATAGGGCCGGCTGGCCTTCGGTATTTTTGTAATGTTTGAACTGATTGGTTTTCCTGTCAAGCATGTCAAGCCCGTTGCCTAAAGTGCCTATCCATAAATTTCTTTCCCTGTCTTCATATATTTCCCAGATATTGTTATTGGACAAGTTTGAAGAGGCATTTGCCGAATATGTGTAGCGGGTGAATTTTTTGCCATCGAAGCTATTCATACCTCCGAAATATGTACCTATCCAAAGAACGTTTTCATGATCTATCCATAAACTCACGATCACATTACTGCTCAAGCTGTTTATATTATTGGGATCATGCAGGTATTGCCTGAACGTATTGTTTTTCCTGTCGAAGTAGATCAATCCCCCGCCATTGGTACCGATCCATAGATTGCCTGCCCCGTCTTCCACAAAACGGTTTACGTCATCATAGGGGAGGCTGTTGACATTCGATTCCTGGTGGTGGTAATACTTGAATTGGACAATATTGCTGTTAAAATAATTGATGCCCTGATTGTAGGTGCCAAGCCAGATAATTCACTTATCATCTTTATAAACGGTAGTAACCGAATTCTGACTAAGGCTTCCGGGGTCTTTCGGATCATTCAACAGGTAAGTGGTCTGGAAATTTTTTCTTTTATCGATGATCGTCACCCCGCCATGATCGGTTGACAGCCAGATAAGGCCGTTATCATCCTGCACGACCTGGCTAACCAGGTTTGAACTCAGTTTCGATGTAGATGTTTT
>CBHEUU010000354.1:0-5536 GCA_965990355.1 uncultured Chitinophagaceae bacterium | reverse complement strand
AGTTCTGTGCCACCGCTGATCTCTTCACGGTCGTGGAATTTATAATTCTTATCTGGCGAAAAAGTTTCGGCGTATTTGAATTCTACTTCAAAGCAGCCACAAAGTTTATCTATTTTGGCTCTGTCTGGTGGCGTTTGAGCCTGGGCCATAAAGGCTATTAATGCAACTATAGCTGATCCTATTATTTTTTTCATTCTTTTGGTTTTGTTGACAAAGCAATGACAATTAAGAGGCAAAAGCTTACGGAAAGGGAAAAAGCGGGTTACGCGAAAGGAAAAAACCGGGAAACATACTTACTGCTATAAAGCCCCCTTCCCGTCTTCCCGCCTTACCGGTAAGTTTTTTACCGGTAAGGCGGGAAGGGGGCTTTAGGATTGTTATTACTTGTTGCTTAAGTTATCCTTTTTTCACCAATGCAAATTCAAACTTTGGATATCCTCTTTGCCCATCCTGTGTAAGCGCCAGGAACCTGACTTTATAATAGTTGTTATCGCCGTCTTTTATGATGTAGTAACGGTCTTCACGCACTGCAGGAGCACTGGAAGGTCCGCCACCAGAACGCCAGTCGGCACCGATAGTAGTTTGTACGGATGACCAGGTAAGACCGGCAAGATCAGCTTCTCCAAAGTCTGCATATGCTTTAGTAGCTATCATTACCTTAACAGCCTGCACATTGCGGTTTTGCAGGATAACGTCCTGGAATGTATAGGGAACTTCTCCACCGAAATTGGTTGTATTGGAGAAAAACGTCCAGGCGAGATCCCATTTCTTTGCTGTAGGCTCTACATCTACTGCTCCATTTTCAAAAGAAATGTATTTAAAGAAATAAGCAGCATCTTTTGGAATGTCAACAGATGTGAATGTGGTAGCTGCAATATCTGCATGCTGCAAGGTGTAACCACCGGATGCATTACGGATGATACGTACTTTCTTCCATCCTCTTGCAGGAGCAGGGCTTCCGATGCCGGTGCCACGGTTAACGATATACACTTTGTTGTCTGTTGCTGTAGCTGATACTGCAGCAATAGCTGTTTTACTCAGGTCACCACTTGGATAATCGATATAGGCAAGAGATGTTGTAGTAGGTGCTGATTGATTAAAGATCACATCTGAATAAAAACCAACTGTATCTGCAGCAGTTACGGTGGTAAGATCATTCTTGGCAATTTGTTTTGCCATCATAGCAGTCGAAGAGTTGAGGATCACTCTCCAATCATCACTGCCGGTATAAAAACCAAGGTCCCATTTGGTGCGTTGTACGGCTGTTTGGTTGTTACCGCTCAGATCAAAGAACACTTTATTGCCGTAAGTAGCGCCGCCGCCATCAGCTACAATAGAAGAACCAGTAGAAATGATCTCGGAGAAAGTGAGCTTGAATTCGTTCTGTGTACCGATGATCACAGGAGAGCTTGAAGAAATAACTTTGAACACAAGGTTGTCATCTCCATAAAAAACAGCATTGTTGGTTTTTGTAACAGTAACTGTTGCTTCACTATTTCCGCTGAGAACATCCAGTTCGATCTTGCCGGCAACTGCCGCAGGAGTAGTGGTATAATCTGTTCCATATTCAACACCGGCAGTGCCTGTAATCGAAATGGAAACAAGAACATTGGCGCTGGTCGCGCGGCTTAATGTAAGTTTAATCGTTTTGCTTGTTTCTGTTGCGCCGATCCCCTGTTCAGCAACTTGAAATTGCACCAGGTTATCTGGCAAGGGGACATCATCTTTTTTACGGCAAGCGGGCACTACCAGTACGCCAGCCATGGCGAACATCAATCCTTGTATCAGTTTTAACTTCATCGTTTTGATTTATGCGGTAAAAGAATGGTTGTTTATGTCGATTATTTTTTTGCCCAATTGAAAGCCAGTCCAAGGAAATAAGACCGTCCATTGCCGATAGGCCTTGCTCCTGTACTGGAATGTGCGCCGCCACTAACTGCAGAGTTGGTAATCGCTGTAACATCAAACAGGTTGCGGATACCAGCATTTACTGTCAGTAAGCCAAACAGTTTTTTATTCAGGGTGAAATCAGCCCAGTTATATCCTTCTGTTTCTGCCAGGCGGATCTCTGTTTGCCCGTTCTCCATTACTTGCTGGTAATAAGGCAGCTTGCCCGTGAACTTGTAATACAGGTTGGCGCTAAGGCCTATTTTCGGAAAGCCATAAGAGATAATAGAAGTGATTTCGGGTGACCATTTGAAATCCGGCAGATCCTTATCCAATTCACTGTATTCATTATAACGGCCAGTATAACCAAAACCAAGCGATGCATCCAGATTGCCTGCAATCAATTGCCCGGTGAGTGTGCCACCCCTTGTTTTATATTTTTCGATGTTCACATAAGTGGTCACCGTAGGATTGGATGCATCTGCTGCAGTGCTGATCATATTGTTTACATCATTATAAAAAACACTCAGTGTAGTATTGAACCGTATTGTTTTTGTGCGGACAGCATTCCATGTCAATGAACCAGTGAAGCTATTGGAATGCTCTGCTTCCAGGTCTGGATTACCGGCGATGCTATGGCTGGCATCAAAGAAATCATAGTACAATTCACGGATGGAAGGAGCTCTGAAGCCTCTTGCATAAGCCAGTCGCAGATCAAGATTGCGGGCCAGCAAAAATTTAGTGTTGATGGAAGGAATAACAGGTGGTGCATCGTAAACAGAATTCTTAACGATCCTGATACCCGGCCTGATATTGATCCATGCATTGGGCGTGATTTCTGAAGTCAGGAAAAACGCATAGTCATTAATACGCTGCACACCTGCTTTGATCCTTTCTCCATCACCGCTTTCAGTGTTGATGTCAACACCGGGCTGAAAGGAGATAAAGGAAGAAGGCGTGTACACTGCAGTGGCGCGGAAAGTGAATCCGTTGAAAGTAGTAAGGCTTTGCAATCCCGGTGCGGTGGCCACCCTTACATCTCCATCAGGATAATATAAAGTGGAATACACCTGCCGGGTGAAATGGGTATAGGAAGCAAGGGCGTTGGCAGATAATTTATTGTTGAACTTATAGGAGGCCTGTAGTTGTTGCATCAGCCTGTCGGTAATATAATCCTGGTCAATAGCAGGCTGGCCGCCAATAAAGTTTGCAGGATTGGTGATCACTTCATCCAATCCATCCAAACGGTAATATATATTCAATCTTTCATTGCGGTAGCCAACTAAAGCATTCCCTACGATCTGATCTTTTTTATGCCAGGTCAATTCCCTGCCGGTGGCAGTGTCTTTCCATCCCTGGAAAAGATTGCGGCCGATACCACCGCTGGCATACCAGTTTTTATATTGGCCACTGGCGCCGAGGTATTGGTTATGTATCCCTTCATCAATACCATATTCCTTTCCTACTGTTTCTTCCTGCACGCGCGCATTGATGGCAAATTTTTCGCGGCCGGGTTTTTTAGTGATGATATTAATAACACCAGCCAGCGCATCGGCTCCATATACAACCGACATCGGGCCTTCAATGATCTCGATACGCTCAATGGAATTCACTTCCACCTGGTTAATATTGATCTCGTTGGAAGTGCCCTGGCGGCCGATCATCGGTACACCGTCGATCAGGATCTTTACATTCTGACCGGAAAGACCCATCATTGAGATATCAGAGCCGCCTGTAGCAAGGTCTTGCGAGAAACGGATATTCAACTGGCTGTTCAATACATCCTGCAATTTGGCAGCAGATTGTTTCCTGATCTGCTCACCGGATATAACCTTTACCTGGTAAACGGAATTTTTTACAGATTGTGGTTTGTATTGACCGGTAGAAACAACTACTTCACCCAGCTCTTTTGCTTTCAAACTATCTTCCTGCGCAAAAGCAGGTGCAGTTATAATAAGAAACAGTACAGTATATAATTTCCTCATAAATTAAGATTGGAATACAAAGTTCCTACCGCAGCACAGAACGTTTGTCATAAGATTATCACGCGGACAAGCAGATCATACCGGCTCAGGTAAGGCCGGATGCAAAATTCCCTATCAATAAGAAAGAAGCCTTGCTAAAAAAGGAAATGAGGTTTACGATAAACGAAATAAGGAAGTGACAGTACTGTGACATTGATCGATGTTCGTTGAACGGAATATCGGATTACGGAATGCCCAATAAGCAGAATCTTTTCAATTGTCATCCCGGACCAGGTTTAGGTAGTTTGCAACTGTAGTCCGCTAAGATCCGGGGTCTCTCATGTTTGCAGTATTTTTCTAAGCAGTAAGATCTACTGGGTTGAAACAAGTGCAGCGCTGGGAGACCCCGGCTCTTATATTCTTTAAACCTGAACGCTTGCAGAACCAGGGCCGGGGTGACACAGCAGAAGTTCTATTGGTTAACAAACAGGGCTGACATTTCAACAGTCAAATCTAAATCCCCATAACTAAGCGCATTATTCAGGAACCAGCTTTCAACTGGAGATGGAGGAAGGTAAATGCCTTTGTTTAGCAGAAAATGAAAATATTGCTTGAAGAGATTGTTATCAGCAGCGGCAGCAGAACTGAAATCGGTAACAGCATTGCTCGTGAAATGAACACTGATCATGCTGCCCAGTTGATTGATCGTAGCTGGTTGATTGGCTTTAGCAAAAGCTTGAGTTAATCCATTTCTGAGGTATTCTGTCTTTTGCTCCAATTCAGTATAAATAGAAGGATTGTTTTTCAGTTCCTGTAATAATGTGTAACCAGCTATCATGGCAATGGGATTGCCGCTGAGGGTGCCAGCCTGGTACACTTTGCCCAATGGCGCCACGCTTTGCATAACTTCTTTTCTGCCACCGAAAGCTCCCACAGGCATGCCTGCACCAATCACTTTTCCATAAGTGACCAGGTCGGCATTAATATCCAGGTATTGCTGTGCGCCTCCAGCTGCCAGGCGAAAGCCAGTCATCACTTCATCAAATATCAGGATGATGTTTTCTGCATCACATATTTTCCGCAGTCCTTCGAGAAAACCGGGTTGAGGAAGTATACAACCCATATTGCCGGCTACAGGTTCAATAATGATCGCTGCTATCTCGCCTTTATGAGCAGCTACCAATTCCTCCACAGCAACCAGGTCATTATAGGGTGCAACCAATGTGTCCTGGGCTACAGCTTCGCTGATGCCGGGCACCTGCTGAATATCAAGCGTGGCAATACCGCTACCGGCTTTGACCAGAAAAGGGTCAGCATGACCATGATAACATCCATCGAATTTGATGAACTTGTTTTTACCCGTATATCCACGTGCCACGCGCAAGGCACTCATGCAGGCTTCAGTGCCACTGCTTACCATCCGTATGAGATCAACATTAGGCGCCATGCTTTTGATCAGTTCAGCCATTTCAATCTCCAGTTCAGTGGGAGCACCAAAAGAAGTTCCACCCAACACTTTTTCCTTAATCGCTTTCACCACTGGCTCATAAGCATGACCAAGGATCAACGGCCCCCAGCTCGCGATATAGTCAACATACTTATTCCCATCTGCATCATACAGGTAAGCTCCCTGGCCTTTCACCATAAACAAAGGATCGCCGCCTACGCTTTTGAAAGCACGGACA
>CBHEUU010000353.1:0-5576 GCA_965990355.1 uncultured Chitinophagaceae bacterium | reverse complement strand
GATCGCCATGCCCGATTCCGGCACGTTGTTGAAGATCGCAAAGAGCTGATAAAAACCTGGCCTGGTTTGTATAGCCGCAAGGGCGGAGGCCATATTTTGCTCCCCAATGATAAAGCGCAGAGAAGTTGACCTGTGCTGTAATGTCCTGCTCGCCGATGTTGATATAAGGACATTCCTGCACTTCATGATGCCTGTAACAAAGCAAAGTGCCCTGGCTTCTTGGTGAAGAATACAATTCTTCTGATAATTCGCCATAATCAACTGTCAGTATAAATCCTTTCCGGAGAGTGGAGGATAATTCTTTCATCCAGTCAATCGCCTGCAGGTTTACTTCCGTGCGGAACCCTTCAGGCAGGGAAACATCCAGCTCAGCAAAATAATCTTTTAATTCCGCGGAAGCAGGTTGTAATATTTCCCGGAACCCTTCATCATGATCAACATACACTTCCATCAGTTCACCAGCCCTTACCACCTGGTGCACAGCAAAATTATCAACCAGCTCATTGGAAATAATACAACCGGTAACAGGCCCGATATCACTCAACTGATCATACCATTTTACAGTTGACGGCACCACCAGCTGCGCTTTTTCCCGGAGGCAGGAGCTTTGCTCCACAATGATGTATTCATAATTGCCGGGTAAAGGACCTTCATTTTCGAGACTGCTGATGATATCATGTGAAAGCATGCCGGTGCCTGCACCCATTTCAACGATTGTGAAATTTCTGCAGCCAAGCAGTTGCCACATTTCTTTCAACTGGCAGGCGATCAGTTCACCAAACAAGGGCGTTACGCAGGCACTTGTATAATAATCCCCGCCTGCACCGATCTTTTTACCGTTTTTATTATAGTATCCCAGTTCAGGATGATACAATGCAAGCTGCATAAAATCATTAAAAGGGATAGGGCCTTCTTCATGGATCTTTTGCAGGATCAGATCGCTTGTTGTCATGGGAAGATTTTTCTTTATAGAAACAAGGGTTTTGGTGTAAACCAAAACCCCCTGTAGCCTCTTTCCTGCGCCAGTATTATCTGGATCAGGTTCCTGGGTATGATCTCAGATTTCCGGTTAAGAAAAACACCCCAAGAGTACTATGCTTTAATAATTGAAAGAATGATGCCGTAAGTGAAGCCCGTTTTTATTGACTGGGTTCCAATAAGAATCAAATGACTATTAATGGCTAAGCTTCACTAGTGGGGAAATATGTAGATAAATAGGGTCATAAAACTGTGCAATAAAATCACGTGAACAAGCACGCTGTTAGATTAGCTTTTGTATATTTAAATATCATTCCCTTTATTAAACCAATCTACATCCATGAAATTTTTTTACTTACTCTGCGGCGTATCCCTTTTCCTGTATGCCTGCAACAACAGCAAATCATCTGAACAGCCTGCAACCGGCGATACAATAACCACGGCCCCGAAACTGGCGGAAGCACCAGCCCTGCCGGATTTACCTGCATCTGTTATTTATAAAAACTGGGAGCTGGGTGATCCGCAAAAAACAGCCCTGATCGTGGATGTGTATAAAGCCTGGGATTCTGAGAACCCTGCAGACATGGCTACGTTTTTTGCCGATTCCAGCATTTATGACCTGCCCGATGGTTCCCGTCTTATAACCACTAATGAAACAGCAGAAGCAAAGCTCCGGAAATGGAGAAGCTTATTTAAGGAGACGTCCAATATTCCTTTCTCCCTGATTTCCCTGCATAATAAAGACCTCCAGGAAGATTGGGTGATTGCATGGACATGGAACAGGTGGAGGAATACAAATGGCACAAAGGATTCAATGCTGTATTGCGATAACTGGAGATTGAAAGATAATAAGATCATATACCTGAATAGCCTGGAGCATCGCGTCTCAAAACAACTCTCGAAAACATTGAATACAAAAATCCCTCAGTAGCAGCACTTGCCCTTTTATTTACTCACATTCGCATTGATTATTATACGTGGCATAATTTTCGTTTAAAGAATGAAAATTATTTACTCACTGCTTTATCTAATCTTCTATGAAAGCCAGAATTCTACTCTTCCGAGCTATTATTGCTTTGCTCTTACTTAATTCTTTTTCTGTTAATGCCCAGGTCCAAACGCCTCGTTATGTTTCGATGAACCCTTCCACGGGTGGGTATTATGAATACCTTCCACAGGGCTACAATCCCTCAGGATCAGAAACATATCCATTAATTCTTTTTGTTCATGGTCTTGGAGAAACCGGCCCCGGCAATTCTACCACTCTGCCGAATGTGCTGCGGAATGGGATTCCCAAAGTGATCAACACAGGAAAATTCCCTGTATCATTCACGGTTAATGGGAAGACTTCAAAATTTATTGTGATATCTCCCCAGTTCAATGTATGGCCAAAGTTTACAGACGTGGATGCTATACTGGATTATATCGAGGCTCATTATAAAATTGACAGGACGCGGATCTATGTTACCGGTCTGAGCATGGGCGGTGGCGTTACATGGGAATACGGCGGATGTTCCAGCAACCTGAAATATGTGCAACGCATTGCAGGCATCGTGCCTATCTGCGGAGCTTCTTCTCCCAGTGCTTACCGGGCCCGTACGATTGCAAAATACAATCTCCCCGTCTGGGCTTTGCACAACCTGAATGATCCTACCGTAAGTGTTGAGAATACCAATCAGTATATTGCCCTGATCAATGAGCCACCTGCCCCGGTGCCTCCCGCAAAGAAAACGATCTTCAATGCTTCCGGTCATGATGCATGGACAAAAGCGTATGATCCTCTTTACAAGGAAAACAACATGAACGTGTATGAATGGATGCTGCAATATTCAAGACCTGCGCAGGGCACTAATCCTCCGCCGGTAGTGAACGCAGGTGCTGATAAAACGCTCACACTGCCTACTAATTCAGTAGCACTGGCTGGCTCAGCTACGGATGCCAATGGAACGGTTGCTTCTTATGCCTGGTCAAGAATAAGTGGTCCTACACAGTTCACGCTTAGCAGCACAACAATAACCAACCCCACATTGAGCAACCTGGTGGCAGGCACTTATGTTTTCCGCTTAACTGCAACCGACAACCAAAGTGCTTCGGCTTATGATGAAGTTACCATCCAGGTAAATGCAGCCGCCAACACGGCTCCTGTAGCCAATGCCGGTGCTGATAAAGCTATTACTTTACCAACCAGTTCCGTTGCACTTTCAGGATCTGGTACTGATGCAAACGGGACCATTGCCTCTTATGCCTGGACAAAAACCAGCGGTCCTACACAATTTACTTTCAGCAATGCAGCTATAGCAGCGCCTACAGTCAGTAGTCTTGTAGAGGGTACCTATATTTTCCGCCTCACCGTGAAGGATAACCAGGGCGCTACCGGTTATGATGAGGTGAAAGTGGTGGTGAACCCGGCAACTACCACACCGCCTGCAACAACGAAATATATCAGGGTGAAACTGTATGGCGGGACCAATCCATATAATAATACGCAGTGGAACAACTGGGTTTACAATACCACTTCACCACTCCTGAAATATTCTGATGGAACGGCCTCCACGGTGAAAGCATCACTGGATGTTCCCGGAAATCTGGCAGATAATGGACCTACTTACGTAAGTGGTATGGCCCCTGCAGAAGTATTACGCCATAGCAGCTATGCTACCGTGCGCAGAACATTAACTATTTCCGGTTTGACTGCTTCCAAAACGTATGATATCGAGCTTTATGCCAGCCGTGCTAACAACTCGGGCAATCAAACATTGTTTACCACTTCCGGCATTAACCAAACCGTGAGTACGTATAACAACAGCGCACAAAAAGCTGTGTTTACCGGCAGAACAGCCGATGCCAATGGCAATATCGTGATAACAGTAAACCGCGTGAACACCTATAATTACCTGAACGGATTTACGATTACTGAAAAGAGCGGCACTCAAACCTCTGCTGCTTCAAGAGGCATAACAGAAGCTGTTTCGGGTGAAAAAGGAACCGCGATCGATGAGCGTGAAGTTTTCGGGGCTTATCCCAATCCATTTGTTGACCAGGTGTTCCTGAAACTCAATAACAAAGAAACCGGTTTGATGAATGTATCTGTGATTGATCAATCCGGCAGGGTCGTGAAGCAATTCCAGTACAATAAATCCAGTGAACTGTTCAATCAAACGATCAATCTTAGCACTCTCCGTTCCGGGCTGTACGTGATCAAAGTACAGATAGGAAAATGGAGCGAGACCAGGAAAATAATGCGTAACTGATAGAGCCGGATGTTTTCTGGGCCGGGAGTCTTTATAGGCTTCCGGCCTTTTTATGTCAAGAAATGTCAAAAAAATAATAGTATTCACTTAGTTTCCCCGTAAAAATCTTAAGTTCACCCACCAAAACTAACGCTCACTCCTTTTTGCGATACCCGGCAGGTTCTGATTTCCTCTCGATTGTCTAAAAGCAGGGCAGTGGTTTTTGACAACCTTTCATCCAAGTGAACTCATCAAGATGATATTGAAAACCAGGTCCGGTTTTTATTTTCTCCCGGGATTGCTCTTATTGTTTGCCACCACCGCAACTGCCCAGATGTTTCCTCCTTCCTATAATTTTGTATACAGAAGCTGGAACAATCAAAGTGGTCTTCCTCAAAATACTGTGTATGATATGGCCCGCGACAGTGCGGGTTATCTCTGGGGGGCAACCGAAGAAGGGTTGTTCCGGTTTGATGGTGCAGAGTTTACACTGGTGAATGAAAACAATACACCCGGTCTTTATTCCAATGCTTTTTATGATGTGCTTTCTTCGGGCAAAGACCTTTGGGCTTCCAGCCGCCATATGGTCCTGCGCATCCGCAGTAAAGTGGAACAGGTGCTTGACTTCAGGAATTACCTGAAAGGCGGATGGATCCAATCATTGGAGAAAGATGCTGCTGACAGGTTATGGGTGGGTACCAGCACAGGCGCGTTGTATTACGTGGAAAATGATTCGGTGTATGCCTGCCCTTACTGGGATAGCAATGTTTCCGGTGTAATACAAACACTCAATTATACAAGGCAGGGAATGTTTATTGGTACAGCACTGGGATTGTTCCGCATGAATGATCCGGTAAGCAGACCCTTAGCTGTGCCTCGTTTCAGCAATACAGCCATTACATCTTTCACCCGTGGGGCAGGGGATGAGCTATGGGTAGGCACTGCAACAAAGGGATTGTTTCATATTGCCACAGATACTGTTCAATATACCGAAGAGAACGGGCTGAAAGAAAATTTTATCAGCTCTGTTTACTGGTCAAAAGAAGGCCGCTTATGGTTTGGTTTCCGCAGTGAAGGATACCAGGTATTGGATAAAGGAAAACTGATCACGCCGGAGCAAAGCAGGTTTGCTTCAGATGGTGTAAGATGTATTCTGCCGGTTGAAGAAAACCTGGTGTGGATGGGCACCAATTCATCGGGGTTGGTGCAATTGAAACCAACGCTGATAGAAGTAGCTCCGCCTGCTTCAGGACTTGCAGGAAAGATCATTCTGCCGGTGTATCAGCATAGCAATGGAGAGATCTGGATAGGCACGGCAGGTAAAGGTGTGAGTCGTTTAAAGGACAACAGGTCGGACACTTATACACA
>CBHEUU010000352.1:0-5576 GCA_965990355.1 uncultured Chitinophagaceae bacterium | reverse complement strand
AGCATCAAACACCTGCAACGACTGGCCAGCGATTTTGGCCTGGAAGATGCGCAGGAGATCAAACAAATAGAATATACCACCAATCATGATGTAAAAGCGGTGGAATATTTTCTGAAGAATGAGCTGGAAAAAAGCGGTGGCAAACAAGCCAAAGAATGGATCCATTTCGGTCTTACTTCCCAGGACATCAACAATACTGCTGTTCCTCTTTCATGGAAACACAGCATCGAATATGAATACCTCCCCTCTATCCTTAACCTCAATACACAATTAAAACTGCTGGCGAAAGAATGGAAGAATATCCCGATGCTGGCACATACCCATGGTCAGCCTGCAAGCCCTACCCGCCTGGGAAAAGAGATCATGGTGTTCACAGAAAGAATACAAAACCAGGTAGAGCAATTCATCGGTATTCCCTTTATGGGAAAATTCGGAGGAGCTACCGGTAATTTCAATGCCCATCATATTGCTTATCCAAAAACAGACTGGATAAAATTCGGCAATGAATTTTTAGAACAACTTGGATTAAGCCGCCAGCAATTCACTACACAGATAGAACATTACGATAATCTCTCTGCCCATTTTGATTGCATGAAAAGGATCAACAATATCCTGATCGACCTGTGCCGGGATATCTGGTCTTATATCTCCATGGAATATTTCAAACAAAAAACAAAAAAAGGAGAAATAGGATCATCAGCAATGCCGCATAAAGTAAATCCTATAGATTTTGAAAATGCAGAAGGCAACCTGGGTCTGGCCAATGCTGTATTTGAACATCTTTCTTCTAAATTACCTGTATCCCGCCTGCAACGTGATCTTACAGACTCAACTGTATTGCGGAATATCGGTGTTCCTTTTTCACATACCATCATTGCACTTAAATCAATCGAGAAAGGATTGGAAAAACTGATCATCAATCCTTCCAAAATACAGGCGGCCCTGGAGAATAACTGGGCTGTGGTAGCAGAAGCCATACAAACTGTTTTGCGCAGTGAAAATTATCCTCAGCCCTATGAGGCGCTGAAAGAACTGACCCGTGGCAACCAGGCGATCGACAAAAACGCCATTCACCAGTTTATTGATGGTTTAAAAATCAGTACTGAATTGAAAAAAGAACTTAAAAAGATCAGTCCACATAATTATACAGGCGTGTCTCCCAGCTACTGAAAAAAAGGCAGCTTAGATCTGTTTAATAAAAAAGAGCTGCAATATTGCAGCTCTTTTTTATTAAACCATTTTATCAGGGATTGTCTTTTACCCGGTTGAATGTCTGGAATTTTCCATCCAGGTGGCCGTAGGGATTTACCACATCTGTCCAGGTGCCATCAGCAAGAGTACCTTTATCAGCATCGAAGGTTAATGTAGCAGACTGCGTAACAATTGCACCATTAGTGTAATTGAGCGTAGAGTAGCTGGCTGTAAAATTTTTACCATTTAAATTCCATGTCCCCTGTGAATAGTATGTCTTACCATCAGCACCCTTTCCTTCTGTAGTGATAGTGCCATCGGGTTCTATTGAAAGAACATAACGAAGAGGAGTCTGATTGGGTAGTTGGTTGACAGTATAAGTACCTATGTACAACCCTGGAAGTTGATACGGTTTTGGTGGTTCCGGTGTTTCATCTTCGTCTTTGTCGCAGGAAAAATTAATAAACGCAAGAGATAGCAAAAGTGCTAACAATTTAGTTTTCATGTTTGGTTTGTTTTAGGTGGTTTGAGGCACAAAAGTATATAAAAGCTTATTTGGAACGGGTAAATGTTTGAAATTTCCCGTCGAGGTGACCATGAGGGTTTTTCACATCCGTCCATACACCATTCGTAAAAGTACCATCACTATTCAGCGTCATTGTAGCTGATTGGGTACCAGGAAGACCCCGGGGATTTAAAGTAGTGTAAGTTGCTGTAAATAAATTGCCCTTCAGTTTCCAGGTCCCTTTATGGTAATAAGTGACACCGTCATTCCCCTGTCCTTCAGTAGTCAGATCTCCATCGGCATTAACGGTGAATTTATAATATTGGGGAGGCATATCAGGTAGTTGGTCTACTGTATAAGTACCTACCCATACGCCTGCAACCCGCTGGGCTGCCTGAGCTTTATCTTTACTGCAGGAAAACGGGTTAAATGACAGGGAAAGCAGCAGAGCCAATATGGTAATCTTCATGGTGGTTGTGGTGGTTCGTGGCTAAAATATAAAAAAAGCCCTATTTCTCTATTTTTTGTATCAGAATGATGTGTTAACTCTTTTTTTCCTGAATTGCAACAGCTTCCTGCCATCTTCTTCATACTCCAAGTCCAGCAGGAAACCACATTTCAGCAGCACCTTCTGCGAAGCCGTATTGGCCTGTTCTGTAATAGCAGCTATAGATGAATAATCCAGCTTTTCAAAAGCATACCGTAACCCGGCTTCTGTTATTTCTGTAGCATATCCTTTACCCCAATGGTCTTTCAGCAAAGAATAACCCAATTGCATATCCTCTGTATTTCCAATGGGAATAATAGCAAATGAACCCACGATCCCGTTACTCTCTTTTGATAAAAGCGCTACCCTCCAGTTGATCTTTGGGCCTTTATACCATTCAATCACCTGCTCCAGGAAAGCTTTGCACTCCTCATAACTTTTAGGTGCCCGGATATAACGAACGATCTCCTCATCACCATTCAGCTGGTAGAACTTTTCAAGGTCCTCCATGGTGAAGTAGCGGACATATAATCGTTCTGATTCGAAGATCATTGTGCTGCTTCTTTATGTATCTCCGAGGTAAAATGGAATTGAATATCCGGGTTGTTGCTGCGTTCTGTATTCAGGAACCATTCGCTTTGTGCCAGGTATACCATGTGTCCATCTTTATCTTCTGCAATGTTAGCCTGCTTGAAACGCGAAAACTCCAGCAGCTTTTGAGGATCATTGCTGGTAAGCCAGCAGGCTTTATAAAATGGCAGGGAGTTGAACACTACGGAAGCGCCATATTCATGCAATAAACGGTATTGTATTACTTCAAACTGCAGTTCTCCCACACAACCGATGATCTTTTTGTTGCCGCCAAACTGGGTGAACAATTGCGCTACACCTTCATCTGTCAATTGCATCAGGCCTTTTTCCAATTGCTTTGTTTTCATCGGGTCTTTATTCACCACTTCCTTGAAGATCTCCGGTGAGAAAGAAGGTATCCCGGTGAAATAAAAATCCTCGCCTTCGGTAAGCGTATCACCGATCTTGAAGTTGCCTGTATCGAACAGACCTACCACATCACCCGCATAGGCATCTTCAATAATGCTTTTATCGCGCGCCATAAAGCTGTATGGATTGCTGAAGCGGACGTCTTTATCTAGCCGCACGTGATGAAAATATTTGTTGCGTTCAAATCTGCCGGAACAAACGCGGAAGAAAGCAATACGGTCGCGGTGCTTGGGATCAAGATTGGCATGTATCTTAAATACAAAACCGCTCAGCTTATCTTCTTCCACATTCACCATGCGAGCAGTAGTTTCCCTGCTGCGTGGTGTGGGAGCGATATCAATAAACGTATCCAGCATTTCCTTTACCCCGAAATTGTTGATGGCGCTTCCAAAGAAAACAGGAGCGATCCTGCCGGCCAGGTATTCATCTACCGGTAATTGCCCATGCACGCCTTCCACCAGTTCTACATCTTCGCGGAGCTGGGCCGCATCAGCTTCACCGAGTTTCTGGTCCAGCACAGGGTCACTCAGGTCAGAAATGGAAAGACTGTCCTCTTCATTTGCCTTGGTGTTGGCGGTAAAAAGCAACAGGTTTTTATCATACAGGTTGTATACGCCTTTAAATTCTTTACCACTGTTGATGGGCCACGACATAGGATGAAGCGATATCTTCAATTCCTTTTCGATCTCTTCCAGCAGGTCAAAGCGGTTCTTTCCATCACGGTCCATTTTGTTGATGAACACGATCACGGGTGTATCGCGCATACGGCACACTTCCATCAGGCGGCGGGTTTGATCTTCCACGCCATTCACGCTGTCTACTACCAGGATCACACTGTCCACTGCCGTGAGCGTGCGGTAAGTATCTTCCGCAAAGTCTTTGTGGCCGGGAGTATCCAGCAGGTTGATAAGGGTATTATTGTACTCAAAGCTCATCACGGATGTGGCCACGGAAATACCCCGTTGCCGTTCGATCTCCATAAAGTCGCTCGTTGCGTGTTTTTTGATCTTATTGCTTTTAACGGCGCCTGCTACCTGGATGGCCCCGCCAAAAAGCAGGAACTTCTCCGTCAGGGTGGTTTTGCCGGCATCGGGGTGGCTGATGATGGCAAAAGTGCGCCGGCGTTGTATTTCGTTATGATACTTCATGTCAGGATGTTATAGCGATTCCGGGGAATTATTGCCCGGCTTTGGGAAGCCGCAAAGGTAAGGCGGGAATAAAGCAAATTTTTATGTTTCCCTTAAAATTAAATTTTCCCGCCAAGCACGCCAAGCAGTACATTTGTTACATGATCCGCCGGACAATAGAAGTTGTTATCAGCAGTTTTAAAATGGCAGTGCAGGAGCTCTGGAAAAACAAGCTTCGCACCTTCCTGTCCCTGTTCGGCATCACGATCGGTATCTTTTGCATCATCGGCGTACTGGCCACGGTGAACAGCCTGGAGCAGAACATCAAAAACGAAGTGAATTCCCTGGGCAACAATACCATTTACATTGATAAATGGGAATATACCACCGATGACGATGATTACCCCTGGTGGCGTTATGTAAACAGGCCTTACCCAAAATACGAAGAAGTAAAACAGATACAGGAAAGAACGCCCAGTGCCAAATACACCGTATTCAGGATAGCAACGCAAGACAATGTGGATTATAGAGGCAGTTCCCTCTCCAATGTCAATTTGTATGGCACTACAGAAGATTTTGAAAATATACAGGCACTGCAGGTGCCTACAGGCCGTTACATTTCACCAGCAGAATTTGACAGGGGCGCCCCCATGATCGTGATCGGGAATACTATTGCAGAACAATTATTCGGCTCACCTGAACAGGCGCTCGATAAAGAAGTAACCATACGCGGAAAAAAAGTACAGATCATCGGCATCATTAAAAAGCAGGGCAAGCAGATGATCGGTGGCTGGGATTTTGACCAGAGCGTGATCCTTCCCTATAAATTCGCCCGTACCATTATCCGTTAATACAGTGCAGACCCGGTGATCATGTTGCAGGGAAAAGATAATCTCAGCAGTAAAGCGCTTAAAGATGAGATGGCTGGCACTATGCGTGCCCTTCATAAATTAAGTCCTACCAAGGAAGACGATTTTGCCCTTAATGATATAAATGATCTCACCGAATCCATCAGTTCAGCTTTTGTAAGCCTGAATATCGGAGGATGGGCCATTGCTGCGCTATCATTGATTGTGGGAATGTTTGGAGTGGCCAATATCATGTTTGTATCAGTCCGTGAACGGACCAGCCAGATAGGCTTGAAAAAAGCAATCGGAGCAAAAAGCCATATCATTCTTACCGAGTTCCTTCTTGAATCAGCATTCCTCTGTATCATCGGCGGATTGATCGGGTTGACGCTTGTATTTATATTGACACAGGTATTATC
>CBHEUU010000351.1:0-5584 GCA_965990355.1 uncultured Chitinophagaceae bacterium | reverse complement strand
TTCGTAAGGTATATAACTGCCAAAACCTCCGCTACCGAATTCATACTGAAATTTTGGGAAAAAAGATATTTGCTCAAACTGAGTTGTATGGCTGAGTGTGATAACAGGATTATTGGTACGGCCTCCTTTCTTTGTTGTTATGATAATTACACCATTGCGGGCATCTGTTCCATATAAACCGGCTCCTGATGCACCTTTTAGAACAGTAACTTCCTGTATGTCATTTGGATTAATGGAAGATATATAACCAAGTGGTGTAGGCACACCATCCAATAGAAGCATGGGGTTATTGTTGCCCGTTAATGAGCGTATACCCCGCAGGTTTATCTTTACATCACCAAATACACCATTATTTACAGAAGTAATGTTGAGGCCAGACACTTTGCCCTGCAGACCTGTTGCAGCATTGAGCGCGCTTGCCTGGTTAAGTTCTGTACCTCCCACTTTCGCAGTGGCATATCCAAGTTCTTTGCGCTGCCGCTGAATACCAAGTGCCGTTACGACCACTTCTTGTAATTGAGTATTTGCTGCGCGGATAAGCGTTATGGATGATATAGCACCCCCATCTACTGTTTTGGATTCATAACCTGTTGCGGAAATAATAAAACTTGTTCCATCCATTTTGATAGAAAATGTTCCACTTTCCGAAGCCTGTACCGCAGTTTTTGTACCGGCCACTGTAACAGTAGCAAAAGGAATCGGATCTCCTTTTTCATCCCGGATGACACCGGTAACAGTTCGCTGTTGTGCCGCCAGCGAGAGATAAATAAAAAGCACAAAAAATACTCCAAGCAGTTTTTTCATGATGTTTGTGTTTATTAAATAATGAAACCTCTAAATGACAAATTCATTTAGATAAATATTCACCATGAAAGCTGAAATGTCAGATTGGATAACTGAAGTGTAGAATGCAGGGAATCGATTAAAAAGCAGATAGCCGTGTTTTACATTTTATTTTCTCTTTTCACTTAAACACAGGTTTCTGTCACTTCAGTAAAGGATTCTGTCGAATGGTAACTAACAATGTGTGCAGAAGTTTCAATGATATTAATTTCGGTACAACATACGATCCCGATTTCTTTATTATCTATGTTTTGTTACTTACAGTGACATTTTTTCTCATGTGATCTCCGCGGGTAGTTTCCACTACCCGCTCCTTATTTATTATCAACGGTATTATATATACAAAAGCCCCGGCAGAAGCCAGGGCTGTAGTTTTCCTTCATACCAACTGAGGAATCGGTTATCAATCGGCCGATGGATTTAGTTTTTCTAAGGATTAGGGTTTAGCTTTTTTGTTAATGATGTAGTTTCAAGAGTACGGATTTACCATTAACCAACGATCTGCATCAATTAATACAAAGAAACAACTGAAACGTATTGAAAAAAATAGAGGAGATTATGATTGATGTGTAGTTAAAACTCTATACAATTCACTTCAGTTTAAAAAAACAATAAGCCCCGGCTTTCGCCAGGGCTTGTAACTTCCTTCATACCTGAAGAACATCTTTCAAAGGATTGGATCAAGTCTTTTCAAAGGGATTGGATGGTTTAACAAAGATATGGACATTGGTTTTAAAAAGGAACTGGACATCGGTTTTCATTTGGATATTGACAGGTATGCATTGGACGGTGAACCTGTTTGTCTGATACAAAGAAACATCAAAGCAGCATTGAAAAAAATAGAGCAGATTATGATTACTATGTAGTTTAAAATCTATAGAGGGATATTTATATGCATGCACTTGTATCAGTTGTATATATGCTTATTAAAAGACATTATGTATGCAATAGATCTAAATAAGAATATTTACTTCGTAGAATAACGATCGGTATTTTTTTATACCGATCGGTTTTTAATAGTTTATACTTAGTGGTGTTAAAGGAAGATTATAATTACTTAATACCCGAAACGGATCAAAAAAGAGATAATTGCACTTGTGTGATCTCTTTATGCTGCTATGATACTGTAGATAATGTTTTATCAATTTGATAAACATCTGTTTCTTTATGCCGGGATGCAACAACAATATGAGTACTCCCTGCCTGTGCGGTAAATAAACGGTTTACAAGTGCTGCATCGTTATTGTTGTTTGACAGATGCGAAAGGATGAGATACTTCAATTGTTGCCCACGGAATTTGGAAAACAACTCAAGTGCTTCTGTATTGGATAGATGTCCCTTGCCTCCACTGATCCTTTTTTTGAGATAGTAGGGATATCTTCCTTTTTCAAGCATATCATGGCAGTAATTGCTTTCCAGGAATACAGCATCACATTCCCTGAAATATTTTTTCACTTCATTGCAGCATGCACCAATATCAGTAAACACACCGATCTTCAATTCATCCTGTGTGATAACAAAACTATGCGGATCGATGGCATCATGATGTTTGCGGAAAGGAATAACAGATAATCTACCAATGGTCACTGGTGTTTCATGTTCGAATGAATTGACCAGCGAAGGTTCCAGTGGTAAACGGCTGTCGTTTAAAGTGGCAGGTGTGATATAAACCGGTAGCTTGTATTTTTTGGAAAGTCCCGGTACGCCGGTGATATGATCTCCATGTTCATGAGAAACAAAAATGGCTTTTACTTTATCCATCTCCAGTCCCAACCGCTTCATCCTTTTCTCCGTTTCCCTGCATGAAATGCCTGCATCTACCAGCACAGCTTCCTCGTTATTGCCGATATAGTAGCAATTACCATTGGAGCCGGAGTTGAGTGAGGAAATGAAAAGGGACATAGGCGCAAATTAACACGAATTAAGCTAATTGCGTGAATGGCCGGCTAATTAATGGAAAGAATTAGTGGATTAGCAGCACAAGACACTCATAAGGGGATAAACGGGCTTTTATTTGTTGTTGAGTGATTGCAGGTGTTGCTGTACCCGACAGTTTTTTGATCTGTTTAAAATTTTCGATCATGTTTACACTGGTGGATTGACCGGTTGAAGAAAGATTGATCAGTACAAGGATTTTTTGCTTGGAAGTATAACGAAGAAAAGAATAGATCTGATCATTGTCATTAATGATGGATTGATAATGACCAGTGGCAAAAGCCGGATGCGTTTTTCTTAAATGAATTAATTCTTTATAATAATTATAGAGGGAATTGGGTTGTTGTTTTTCTTCCTCCACAGAAATGCCATCATTGGGTTTTACCTGCGAACTGTCCCACCACGGGCCGGTGTTTTTATACCAGAAAGCCATGCCCTTACCAGTGCCGGCCTGGTACCATTCAAACGCTTCACGGATAGGAATATCATTTCCATCGGTCATGCCTTTTAATTGGGCACCCGTCATTCCTAATTCCTGGCCATAATAGATGGAAGGAATGCCGCCGAGAAGGATGTTCATGGCAGCACCGGCCTTTAGCTTGCCGGGGTTCTGACCAACTGCAGTGGCGAACCGTTTGGTATCGTGGTTTTCTATAAAATCGACTTGTTGTTTACCAGGACCGAAGGTGCTGTCAGCTGCAATCATGATCTTTTTCTTATCGAATGATTCGATGGCATACTTTAATCGGAAGGCAAAAACACGGTCTACTTTTCCTTCTGAGATATAATCATAACCATAGGAATTCCAGTTGGCCTGTTCGGCTACGATCTGCAGGGCGGGGTTTTTCTGACGGAGGTCAGTGAGCAGCGGTGCCCAGAAATTGGCGAATAAATGGGTGAGTTTTCCCGAATTATCCAGATCGTCCATCATATGATCGAGACGGAACCCATCTACCCCATCGTCAAACCGGCCATCTCCATTGGGATCTACCCATCGACTTAAGACGTCCAGTGTATATTGTCTAACAGCGGGATTTTTCATATTCACCACTGCAATCTGTTGTTTGGAATTATTGTAAGTGGTAAACTCAGGCACGCCAAAGAACCAGTAGGGTTGCTGGTTTTGCGCATCTTCATAATAGATATACTTGCTGAATGGGGAAGATGGGTTTTTATAAGAGCTGGTGAACCACTTGTGTTTGCCGGTCACATATTGCATTTCCACATCCTGGTAGATCTTCATTTTCCGGCGATGCACTTCTTTTACCAGGAGCAGATAATCCTGCATGGTGCCATAAGCCGGATCAATTTTTTCAAAATCGATAGCAAAATAGTTATGATAGAAATCTGACTCATATAAAGGTGTCAGCAAAATGGATGTTACTCCCAGGTCCTGCAGATAATCCAACTTTTGACGCATACCATTGAGATCACCCTGACCATCTCCATCGCTGTCAAAAAAACTGCGCTGGAAAACGTGATAGATCAGTTCTGGTTGGGAATGTACAGTAGAAAAACGGGAAGCAAACAAAAGTATAAGGAGTAATTTTCTCATATCTATTTTTCTATTGGCCTTTAAAGGTAACCTGACGGAGAATAGTTTTACCAACGGGTTGAAGTGTGACTGGCTCGGTTTTGCCGGTCGTGCTGTTGACAAGTGTAACGGTAAACAGTCCGGGCTGCGTAGCAGACTGAACGGGTTGAGTAGCCTGATAACGGTAGATCACCAGGTTTTCGGGTTGATAAACCAGGTCGGCATATCCTGGTAAAGGGAAAGTCTTTGTTTGTTTGCTGATGCCTGTCAGCGGATGTGCCAGCACCAGTGGGCCGTAAGTGAAAAAATATTCGCCATTCAGGTCCTTTTCCGTTTTGAGCTCGCTTTTAAATTCAACAGTTACCACCTGTTTTCCTGTCCATTTTTTCCGGATAATGAGAAAGCTATCTGATTGTTCGGCTGGTTGATCGGCAGTTACAGTTTTTGCCCAGGATGGTTTTCTGATCTTCAGGGCGAAACTGGCATCAGCACCTTCTATAATAAAGCGGATGGTTTGGCTATTGGGGAAATCCGTTTCTTCCCGGATGGAAATGGGTTTACCATTTATTTTAGTGGTTAGTTCACAAGGCCCAAACAGGGAAGCCACCAGTGCATTATCTTCTTTCAACCACATGTTTTGTATATAATACGGGGTGATCCTGCCCGCGTTAGGCACACAACAAACAGCGGCATCCTGGTGCACTGGTGAATATTTGTAGCGGGTCTGTGTTTTCACCGAAGTATCGCCGTTCAGGCCTCCGGTCATGAAGTAGGAATTATCGCTTTTCAGGTAGGCAATACAACTTTTTTCGGGGTGACGTGCGCCCTGGGCTGCATTGAGAAACAAACGTTCTGCCTTATCGGCAAAAGAGTTTTGTCCTGTTTTAAGATAGAGTTCGGTATAACTGTGCATCAATTCATGCAAGGAACAATACTCATAACCACGCTTGGTGGCATCGGCTTTACCTCCCCCGATCCACTCATCTCCTACTGGTCCGCCGGTGGCTGTGGTGGTCTGACTGATTTTGTACAGGAAATTATTCAAAGCCTCGGCAAGCCGGGGATTTCCGGAAGCATAGCAGGCTGCAGCTAATGAGCGGAGATGCTCATAAGTATGTACTCCATGCCCTTTCAGCGGAAGGTCTTTTTGAAGGAGTTTGCTGTATTGTGCGTCTTCATTAAGGATTTGACTGGAAAAATCCTTGTAGCAGAAAAGAGCATAATCCAGCAACGACTTATTTCCATTGATCCGGTAAAGCGATTCCAGTACAT
>CBHEUU010000350.1:0-5589 GCA_965990355.1 uncultured Chitinophagaceae bacterium | reverse complement strand
CCGTTATCTTTATCTTTCCTTTATGCAACTCCTCTCTCTAGCCATAGCACCTGGTATTGCCATCTGCCTTTTTATTTTCCATCGAGATGCATATAACCGGGAACCCAAACTGAACCTGATCGTCAGTTTTCTGCTGGGTGTTTTAGCAGTCTATCCTGCTGCTATGATTGAGAAATGGCTTATCTCCTACAGCAACAATAGCATTGCCGGTATATTCTTCACTGCATTTCTATGCGTTGCCCTGATGGAAGAGTTCATGAAGTTCCTGGCACTGCGCTTTTATGCTTATCCCCGTAAAAGTTTTGATGAACCGCTCGACGGGATCGTGTATGCCGTAATGGTAAGTATGGGCTTTGCCACGTTGGAAAACATATTGTATGTATGGCAATCAGACCAATTGGGGCAAGGCTACCAGGTAGCTTTTATGCGGATGTTCCTGGCAGTACCTGCCCATGCCACATTTGGCGTACTGATGGGGTATCATGCAGGCAAGGCAAAATTTGCGCAGCACAGCAAAACAGGTTTGCTGTTGCTTGGATTATTCTGGGCCACCCTGTTTCATGGCCTGTATGATTTCTTCCTGTTCCTCCGCGAATCACCCGATGTAAAATATTTTATTGCAGATGGATTGCTGCTGGCCGGAGCAGTAGCTTCTTTTATCATCGCTATCCGGCTTAGTTTTATTCATATCAAAAAACACCGGAAACTTTCCCAACAAACATATAATCCAATGGAGACAATGACCCTGCGCAAAGCATATATGCATGATGTACCACTTATCCGCGACCTGGCATTCAGGATCTGGCCTACTGCTTATGGGCAGATCATTTCCAAAGATCAGATAGATTATATGCTGGAGCTGATGTATAGTGAACAGTCATTAGAAAAACAAATGCAGGAAGGCAATGAATTCATTTTAGCCTATGATGGTGTGGAACCGGTTGGTTTTGCATCTGTTGGCTTAGCTGAACCAGGGATCTACAAACTTCATAAGCTTTATGTGCTGCCTTCACAGCAAGGGCGTGGCACAGGGCGTTTCCTCATTGATAATATCATCAAGGCAGTAAAAGCAAAAGGGGCACTTGCCCTTCAGCTGAATGTGAACCGTCAGAATCCGGCGATAGAGTTTTATAAAAAAATGGGATTTGCTATCATCTCCGATGTGGAGCTTGATATTGGGAATGGATACCAGATGGTTGATCATGTAATGGAAAAGCGACTGGAGCAAGGGTGACGGATATGGTCTGCCATCACTCATTGCAACGCAGATACTTCTTCGGATCAACCGGTGTTTCAAAATCATATATCAACAATTCCACCGGCTCTCCCGGTTTATTGTAACCAAGCGCCTGCCCTGATTTTACTCTTTGATTGGGTTTAACGGCAACAGTGCTGATACCACTTATCCAGAACCAATAGTCCTGGTGATAAAAAACGATCTCCCATTTCCCTTCCTGGTCACGCTGCACTTTGCTGATCACAGCATCCATGGAAGCTTTCACTACTGTATCGGTATTGCTTGACAATACCAGTTTTAATTCCTTCTGACCATCAGCCCTTTTTTCCCGGGGCGTTACGTCAGTAGCTTTATAAAGTATACAGGAAAGATTCAGGGAATCTTTTACCGACCGCCGGCCTTTTTGAGCAGAAGAAACAACTGGTATCAATAGCGATACCATCATAACTGGGATGATAAGAAAGGATAGTTTCATAATGTATTGGATAATGAATGAATAAACGGCTTAGTGCTCCCGTTCGATGGTCAGTTTCTTAACCATCTCAGCACTCATACCCTCTGCAGAAGCGCCATAACCTGTTACCAGCACACCTTTTTTCCCGTTATGACTTTCAATGGCATATACCACTGCTTCGTCGGCAGGGTCCGTATTCCCTTCAAAACGGTATACTTCAACGATCTCGAAATCATTGACATCGTACTTGTCACCATGGCAGATCAGGCAGTTTTCAGACAGGTTAAAATCTGTTTCATAACCTCTTGTTTTTAAACCATTCACGGCAGCTGAGACGGTATCGTATACGTACATATAAGGGGGCTTTTAGGTGCAATCAAAGTTAGGCAAAGATTCTTATCAACAGGCTGCCTATCTATTAGGCTTTTATACGGGTATCCTGTACCTTTGCACGCAAAATCAAATACAACAAAAATGTCTACAGTATCAAAATCCATTGACTTTTCCTTACCCTATAAAGTGGCCGATATTTCATTGGCTGAGTGGGGCCGTAAAGAAATACGCCTGGCCGAAGCGGAAATGCCCGGCTTGATGTCTATCCGTGCTGAATATGGCCCTTCCCAACCATTGAAAGGTGCAAGGGTGGCAGGATGTCTGCACATGACTATCCAGACTGCCGTGTTGATCGAAACACTGGTGGCATTGGGTGCTGAAGTAAAATGGAGCTCTTGCAATATATTTTCTACACAGGACCATGCTGCTGCTGCTATCGCGGCTGCAGGTATCGGTGTGTTTGCATGGAAAGGCCAGACACAGGAAGAAGCTGACTGGTGTATCGAGCAAACCCTGTTCTTCGGTGCTAAAGAAAAACCGTTGAACATGATCCTCGATGATGGTGGTGACCTGACCAATATGGTGCTGGACACTTATCCTGAACTGGTACAACATGTAAAAGGCATTTCTGAAGAAACCACTACCGGCGTTCACCGCCTGTATGAAAGGGTAGCTAAAGGAACATTGCCAATGCCTGCTATCAATGTGAATGATTCAGTTACCAAATCCAAATTCGACAACAAATACGGATGTAAAGAATCACTGGTTGACTCTATCCGCCGCGCTACAGACGTAATGCTGGCTGGTAAAGTAGCCGTTGTAGGCGGTTATGGTGATGTAGGTAAAGGTTCTGCTGCTTCACTGGCTGGTGCTGGTTGCCGCGTGATCGTTACCGAGATCGATCCTATTTGTGCGCTGCAGGCTGCAATGGACGGTTTTGAAGTAAAGAAAATGATCAATGCCGTTAAAGAAGCAGACATCGTTGTTACCGCTTCCGGTTGCCGCGACCTGATCACTGGTGAGCATTTCAAACTGATGAAAGATAAAGCCATCGTTTGTAATATCGGCCACTTCGATATCGAGATCGATATTGCCTGGCTGAACAAAAACTATGGCCATACCAAAGACACTATCAAACCACAAGTGGATATCTACAATGTAGACGGACATGATGTGATCATCCTGGCAGAAGGCCGCCTGGTTAACCTGGGTTGCGCTACAGGACACCCTTCTTTTGTAATGAGTAACTCTTTCTCTAACCAGACACTGGCGCAAATAGAACTGTGGACTAACCACAAGAACTATGAAAACAAAGTGTATGTGCTGCCGAAGCACCTGGATGAGAAAGTGGCCCGTCTTCACCTCGCTAAAATCAGCGTGGAACTGGATGAACTGACCCCTGCACAGTCAGAATACCTTGGCATTACCAAAGAAGGTCCATTCAAACCTGAACACTACCGTTATTAATAACAGTAAATATTTAATGCGAAAGCCATCTGTGAAAACGGATGGCTTTTTATATTTGCGCACCATGGCATTACTTGAAAAGCAACTCGTGGTGAAGAAATCCGCCCTCCCCAACTCAGGCAAAGGCCTTTTCACCAAAAAACCTATCCCCAAAGGAACATTGATAGTAGAATACAAAGGACGCATTACCACCTGGAAAGAAGTGGAAGGCGAGGAAAACGGCTATATCTACTTTGTGAATAACCAGTACGTGATTGATGCACGGCCCTATAAATCGGCATTGGCAAAATATGCGAATGATGCAAGGGGGTTATCAAAAGCAAAAGGTCTTACCAATAATTCAGAATACGTGGAGGAAGGTGGCAAAGTGTATATCAAATCCAAAAAAGATATTCCTCCCGGCGCTGAGATCCTCGTAGGATATGGAAAAGAATATTGGGATACGATCCGGCACAATATCCGGGTTGATATTGCCAATAAGAAAGCTAAAAAGAAATAGCAGCATAGGTACTATCCACCATTCATAAACCTTTCTCTGTATATTAGCCCACCAAAAAAATATGCATGAGAAGAATCATTCCCTTTCTACTGTGTATGGCAGCCGGTTTTAATGCCTTATCGCAAACGCCTGCCAGCTACAGTAATTTCAGCCAGCAAACCGCCCGGCTCAATGCCCTGGTGAAAAGCTATCCACAGTATGCACAACTGCGTTCACTTACCAAAACAACCGGAGGCAAAGATATCTGGCAGCTTACGGTAGGTTCCGGTAATATGGACAGCAAACCGGCTCTCCTGATCGTCGGCGGTGTGGAAGGCCAGCAATTGTTAGGCACTGAACTGGCCATCGGTTTTGCAGAAGACCTGCTGAAAAGCAGTGGCACCGACAGTATCAAAGCGTTGCTGAACAAAACAACCTTCTATATTTTCCCCAATATGAGCCCCGATGCGATGGAGCAATATTTCAGCTCCCTCCGCTACGAACGCCAGGGCAATGCTACCGGCACAGATGATGACCGCGATGGCAAATTCAATGAAGACGGGTTTGACGATCTCGATGGCGATGGCAGGATCACCTGGATGCGGATGGAATCACCGGTAGGTTTGTTCAGGCCAAATCCTGATGATCCCCGTGTGCTTGTAAAAGCAGACCTGAGCAAAGGTGAAAAAGGTTTGTATGAGCTCTTTACAGAAGGCCGCGATAATGATAAGGACGGCAGCTTTAATGAAGATGGTGAAGGAGGTGTATGGTTCAATAAAAATTTCTCCTTCAAACACCCTTCTTTCACAGCAGGCTCAGGCGAATATCCTGTTTCTGAAAACGAAACCCGGGCATTGCTTGACTATCTCTATGAGCGCTTCAACGTGTATGCAGTAGTAAGCTTTGGTACCAATAATAATCTCAGCTCGCCTTATACATATAATGCTGCCGCCGCTTCGCAAACTATTACAGCAGGTTGGCTGGAGCCGGATACCAAGATCAATGCATTGGTATCTGAACTGTACAATAAAGAAACAGGGCTAAAAGACGCTCCTAAAACAACAGCAGCGGGTGGTGATTTTCTTTCCTGGGCTTATTACCATTATGGACGATACAGCTTCAGCACACCCGGATGGTGGGTGCCGAAAACCAAACCTGATTCTACAAAGAAAGAAAAAGCGTTTACTATGGAAGATCCCAGTGCCAATTACCTGCGCTGGGCTGCAAGTCAGGGAATAACCAATACGTATACAGAATGGAAATCCATACAGCATCCCGATTTCCCCGGCAGGAAAGTAGAGATCGGCGGTATTGATCCTTTTGTACTAACCACCCCACCCTACAGCCTTACTACAGATCTGGTGAAAAAGAACAACCGCTTTCTCGTGAAGCTGGCCGGTTATCAGCCAGAACTGGACATATTGAATATAAAAACAGAAAAAGTGGGTGCGGGCATCACCAGGGTAACCATTGACCTGGTTAATAAAGGTGCACTGGCTTCCCATTCCAAACTGGGTGAAAGAAATTATTGGGTAAAACGCATACGCGTAAAACTGAACACCGGCAATAATCAATCGGTAGTGAGTGGTAAAAAACTGCAAACGCTTACAGCGCTGGATG
>CBHEUU010000349.1:0-5594 GCA_965990355.1 uncultured Chitinophagaceae bacterium | reverse complement strand
TGAATGAAGAAGGTAAGCCGTACCAGTATATCGCCATCCGCTCGGATATTACGCTGCGTAAACAGACCGAAGAAAAACTGATCCAAAGTGAAAAAATATATAAGACCATTGCTTCCAGCATCCCGGGTTCAGTTATCTGCCTGCTTGACCGCGATTACAGGTATTTACTGATCGAAGGCGATATGCTGGAGAAGCTGGGTTATATAAAAGAAAAATTATTGGGAAATAAGGCTGCAGATGCATTGCCTTCTGAAACGTTTGCAGACCTGCGTCCGGATTTTGAACGTGTATTTGAAGGCAAGACGGTCACAAGAGAATCAAGCCGGTCAGGATACGATATCATTTCCCGCTTTATTCCTTTGAAGGACGAAAACAATACGGTATATGCAATGATGATCGTGGCTATTGATATCACCGAATTAAAGGTTGCCCAGCGGAATGTTATTGAACTGAACCGTAACCTGGAAGAAAAGATCAGGAAACGTACGGAAGAACTGGAAGCATTCTCCTATTCGGTTTCACATGATCTGCGTGCTCCTTTGCGTGGCATTCTCGGATTTGCAACCATACTGGAAGAAGACTATGGTAACCGTATGGACGAAGAAGGAAAACGCATTATAAACATCGTTAAAGACAGTACCGTAAAAATGGGGCGGCTGATCGATGATTTGCTGGCTTTCTCCCGCATGGGAAAGCAGGAACTGATAAAACGGCCAACCGATATGAATCTCCTGCTGCAGGAGGTCGTGAACGACTACAATGGAGCGGGCAATGTTCAATGGGATATACAGCCCCTGCCCTCCGTTAATGCAGACATCAGCACAATGCGGCAGGTTTGGATCAACCTGGTGTCTAACGCTGTCAAATATAGTGGTACAAAAGATTTGCCCCGCATTCAGATAGGATCTTACATGGACCATGGAGCAGCCGTTTTTTATATCAAAGACAATGGGGTCGGCTTTGACGAAGCCTACAAGGGAAAGCTCTTTAAAGTATTTCAACGCCTGCATGACGCTGATGAATTTGAAGGTACCGGTGTTGGCCTGGCCGTTGTACAAAGAATTGTTTCGCGGCATGGTGGCCATGTTTGGGCAGAAGGAAAAGAAGGACATGGCGCCAGTTTTTATTTTTCAATCCCCATCAATAATAACCAACGAAATCAACAGCTATGAATCCAAATTCAATAGAAGTATTATTAGTAGACGATAATATGACTGATGCTGAACTCACGATGCGTGCGTTAAGAAAGCATAATATGGCCAACAATCTTATCCATTTGAAGAATGGCAGGGAAGCGCTTGACTTTTTGTTTGCCAAGGGCCAGTTTGCCGACTCACGGGATATTAACTGTCCGCCCAAACTGGTATTGCTGGATATCCAGATGCCAAAAGTAAACGGCATTGAAGTGTTGGAGGAAATCAAAAAAAATGCCCTCACTCGTTCAACACCCGTTATTATGCTGACTTCTTCCAAAGAGAGTCCTGATATTGAACGCTGCTATGATCTTGGAGCGAACAGTTATATTGTTAAGCCCGTGAACTTTGAAAGTTTTGCAGAAGCCATTAAGCATCTGGGGTTTTACTGGCTATTGCTTAACCAACCACCTGTATGACCCGTATGGAACAGATGCTGAAAATATTATTACTGGAAGATAGTTCTATAGATGCGGAACTGATCCAACGCCTGCTGCAAAAAGAAAAATCTTTTTGCAAATTCTTCCTGGCCATGAGCAAAGAAGCCTTCCTGCAAGGATTGACTGAGTTTCATCCTGACGTGATCATTTCTGATAATTCACTGCCCCGGTTCAATGCCTCGGAGGCACTGCTGATCGTCCAGCAACGGCATCTTTCCATTCCCTTCATCCTCGTGACGGGCACGGTGTCTGAACAATATGCAGCGGATATCATCAAACAGGGAGCAGACGACTATATTTTGAAGGACCGCATGACGAGATTACCTGCCGCAATTGACGCTGCAGTGGCCCGCCACCAGGTAGAAAAAGAAAAGCAGCATGCGTTTGAACAGTTGCGCCAAAGTGAAGAAAATCTCAAAGCAATTTTCGACAACTCATCAGAAGGATTTATCCTGCTTGATGAAAAAGGGATAGTCAAGGTATTTAACGAAAGCGCCAGCGGAAGCATATCCGCCATAGCAAACGAAAACATCAGCGCGGGGAAAAGCATTTTCGATTTTATGGAGTTTGGGCGGCATGAATACTTTGAAACAATACTGACGCGGGTATTGAATGGAGAGACTATTCAATACGACCGGTCTTTTACCAATAATCAGGAAAAGATTACCTGGATCAACTTTTCTTTCAATCCTGTACGGAAAGATCATGAGATCCGGGGCGTTTGTATAACAGCCCGTGATATTACGGATAAAAAGCTGGCCGAACAACAACGTGAGTTTGATCACAATAATCTCAATGCCCTGATCAATAATACACGCGACCTGCTATGGAGCGTTGACCGTGAAATGAAGCTGATCACCTGTAACCAGGCCTTTAATGATGCCGTCAGGCTGTTGTCTGGCACTACTTTGGAAAAAGGCGCTGATGTATTGCAAGCTGGTTACAACAATGAGCAGGTGCAACGATACAGGCAATATTATGCAAGAGCATTTTCAGGAGAAAGTTTTACTGAAACAGAATATATCAGTTCACCTGTGGAATGGTGGTCAGAGATCTCTTTTTACCCGATATATGAAAAAGGAAATGTGATTGGCACAGCTTGCTTTTCAAGAGATATCACCGACAGGAAAAAAGCGGAACAAGTGTTGCGAAGAATGGAACAGGAACGTCTTGAGCAAAAGGTGGAAGAGCAGAAAAAGATCACCCGTGCGATGCTCAGAACACAGGAAAAGGAACGCAATGCAATCGGCACGGAATTGCATGATAATGTCAACCAGATCCTGGTAGGAACCAAGTTGTCATTGGCAATGGCAAGAAACAAACCAGAGAAATACAGCGAATTGGTTTTATACTCCATGGATCAACTGCAGCAGGCAATCGAAGAAAACAGGAAGATTGCGCATGCGTTTGTGGCACCCGACCTTGAAACAAAAAGCCTGGTAATCCAATTACAGGATTTAGCAGCCACCATGTTTGACCCGGCAGGCATCCGGTACAGTTTTGCCGCCGGGGAATCAGTAGAAGAATCACTGGACGCAGAAAGAAGACTTAATATCTACCGGATCGCGCAGGAGCACTGCACCAACATTATAAAATATGCGAAAGCAACAGACGTTCAGATATCCCTTATAAAAACTATTGATTCATTCAGGATGGTCATTTCAGACAATGGCGAGGGAGCAAATACTTCCAAGCAACAGGCAGGGATCGGCTTTCGCAATATCGGCAATCGCTTAAATCTTTTCAATGGCACTATGAATATTATAACCGCGCCGGGAAAGGGATTTACGCTTGAGATATCAATACCGGCTTAGCAACTTTCTTCCAATAGACATAAGACACTATTAAACAACCCAGGAAAAGCAGTGGATCGATAATATAAAGTAGTCCATCTCCTACAGAATAATGGGCAAAGCTTGCAGAAGCGAATGTTATCCCAAATCCAGCGTAAGCAAACTCCCTTACTTTAACGGGTATTCCCGGTAATAACAAAGCGAGTAACCCTAAAATTTTTGCTATAGTGATTTCGACCTTGAAGTATGGAGGTAATCCTAAATGATTGAAAGCACCTTCCGGGTACATCGTGTGATCAAACATGGTAAAGCTTATAATACTGAATAAAGTTACTGCGCTCACTATACCAGTTGATACCCGGTAAATTAATTTTTCTTTTTTCATTTTGTCAGATTTATTTTAATGATTGGACATACTTGACAATTTCAGTAACCTGCGTATCGTCCAATATTTTTTTATAAGCGGGCATACTACCTTTACCGTTAATAATGATTTGCCTGATTGATGGTATATCCAATTTTGCTTTGGAAAGATCTGCTGCCCCGGCGACTCCTTTCCTGCCATCTGCCCCATGGCATTGGCTGCATGTAGCGATATACAACGCCTGACCATTAGCAGCAGTTCCTTGTGTAAGCGTTCCCCTGGCGGTCTGTTTTTTGCTACCTTCTACTAGAATGAAAGCTCCTATGATCAGCCCAAAAGAAACAATTGCCAATAGCTTTATCTTCTTCCTGTATGCAATGATGCCAAGAGGGATGGCAGCCAGAACACAAAGCAGCTTAAGTATCAATAACAGGTTAACAGATGGCAATTGAAGCATCAGGTAAATTCCGCTGGTCAATATTAATACTCCAATGATCCGTTCAGGAATGGCCGTACGTTTGCTTACAAAGTCGAGCCTTGCTGTTTTGTTTGTCAATAATAGTGTAATACGAACTACAGTCAGCAGCACCAGTACCACTACAGCCAACAGGTGAATGTAAAAAGCGGATGAATACATAATGTCTTTTACATAAGACAGACGAAGATCTGATCTTGTGACATCGCACTACGATTATCCTGCTCATTTTTATTAAGCTGATCTTTGAAATCTTTTGAGCTTTTCCGGATTTGTCTGCACATAAATGTGTTTAATCTGGTCACCGCTTGGCTCGATAGAAATAAGTGCCATCGCCCTGTTATCTAAATAACTGATCACAGATGGCAGTCCATTTACTATAATAACCTCACGTTGCACATTCGGGAAACTCCGATCTATTTTTTGTAAAATGGTAAGCAGGAGCTTACTTACCCGCTCCCTGCCATAGATAGGTTTTGAGAAAGCAGTAAGCCGTTGGCCATTTATCATAAAAGCCGCTCCACCACCTTCAGTGAATAGAACAATATCTTCTTTCAGTACTTGAATCAGTTCATCCAGGCTGCCTTCAGAGATAGCCAGGAGGAAGCTGTTCAGCATTTTTTCGTGCACTTTGAGGTCAATCTGAAAACGTTTTGCATCTTTTCCGAGATTATCTTTGGCGCGTTTAAGCAGTTGCCTGCAGTTATCTTCCGTTTTATCGAATATTTCAGCGAGCTCAGCATAATCATAAGCAAATATTTCTCTGAGCAGGAAAATTGCCCTTTCATTAGGAGACAGCTTCTCCAGCAATACCAAAAAACCAATAGAAAGTGCATGATATGACTCAATTTTCGTGGAAAAGCTGCCATCATATTCGGAATTCAGAGGTTCTGGCAGCCATATTCCCTTATATTCCTCCCGTTGGTTGCGTGCGCTGTTCATGTAATTAATACACCTGTTAGTAACGGCTTTGACAAGATATGCTTTTAGATACTGCACTTGCCCGTCCTCAATTTCCAGCCATATTACAAAAGTGTCCTGTACGACATCCTCGGCGGCTTCAACATTTACTAACATGTTGTAGGCAATTGAAAAGAGTAATGATTTATAGTAAAGAAATATCTTGCTTTTGTCGTTAATCGTTTTCTTTTTTATACTTATTCCTGGATTATATATGACTTACGAGCCGTTCGGTTTGTGAAACGAAAAGTACCTATTTTTTGATACCTAAACACCCTTTTTTGGTGCCCTTGGTGCCCAAACATCCTTTTTTGATACCCAAGCGTCTTTTTTGGTGCCCAGACGCCCTTTTTAGGTCGGAAGTCTTTT
>CBHEUU010000348.1:0-5605 GCA_965990355.1 uncultured Chitinophagaceae bacterium | reverse complement strand
CTTTCCGGCCGATGCATATTGATACTGTCAATAAAAAAGCTACATTCGGAGGTTTTGCATACAACAAGATAGAGTAGGTGATTGATTTGTAGGCTCATGAAAAAAATCCAGGATGTCAAGGGTTGCGATAATATAAGGTGTTTTAAAAAAGGATCGTGTATCGGCTTATAGTATCAATTATTCATACGCGTTTATCCAGATTCAAGAAGAGGTTTTAAGCTGATCCTTGCATTTCTTCGAATGCTCTATTCTATATCCTGGATAAAATTTAGGCAAGAGAATTTTTCGAAGCGAAACCAGTTTTGGTTTAACCGGTCCCCTGCTGGAATCTCGCTATCTTAGACGCGTAAATTAGTACGATCGGTGACCGCATTTTTATATACACTTATACTCGCAGGATTTATACAGGGCATCATCATGGGTTGCCTGTTGTTTTTTTCAGGCAGGCGATCAACCTCGAATCGCCTGCTCGCCCTGGTGGTATGGCTGATCTCATTGCCAGGCATTCACTTATATGCCCATTACCAGCATTTCTTTGATGGCAGATCATGGACGGATCTTATTCATGCCCTGGTGCCATGGATAATGATCATGGCGATCGGCCCCCTTATCCGTCTTTATATCCGTTCCATCTTCGAGAAGTCCTTTTCATTTAAAAAGAAAGATTGGCTGCATTTTCTTCCTGTGCTGATCGATCTGTTTCCCAAACTGGTCGAACTTGCCTTTATGGCGGGTCTTCTTTCTCCCTTTATCCACAGCCGTGATTCACTGGTGATATTTATAGACACATATAACTTATATGCCGATATTCCAAGGTGGCTATCGCTCGCTTATTATGTACACGTATCGGGGAAATATATCCGGCAACAAACGGTTGATGCACGAAAACAAGGATCGGTGAATTGGTTGCATTGGTTTATCGTGGCAATGAAGGCCTTTGTGATCCTCTGGTTCATTTATCTTATACCCTATCTTATACCTGCCAGTTCCCGTTTGCTTAGCCAGACTGTCGGTTGGTTCCCTATTTATATTCCGCTTTCGGTGCTGATCTATTGGGTGGGTATTTCCGGTTACCGGTTTAGTTTGTCACAGCCTGCCGTCATACCCGACAGACCGGCTGATGCCAGTACTTACCCCATCGAATTGCTGGAGCAGGCCTCTGCAACTTTAATTAAAAGCATGGAGGCGGATAAGCTTTATCTCGATCCATTGCTGGATCTGGCCAGGCTGGCTGAAGCCACCCGTATTCCCGCGAAACTGATCTCCGCCACACTTAACCAATATCTCGATAAGGGCTTTAGCCATTTCATCAACGAGTATAGAGTAGCGGAGTTTAAGAAAAGAGTCCTTCAACCTGGGGCTGAGCATCTCACCCTGACCGGCCTGGCCCTGGCCTGCGGTTTTAGTTCTCCAGCCACTTTTCAGCGTATTTTCAAACAATTTACAGGTGTTACTCCAACGGAATATAAAAAGGGAACCTTACTCCTGTCTCGCGGCAATGCCTCACCACTTGCGTAAAAAATCTCTCAAATCCGGATTTGAGCAGCGCAGGAATTGTATAAGGAAAATAAAAAAGCCAGTTTTGATCAAAAAATGCGACCCCTTCTGTTTTTCCTACCCTTTGCTTTTATCATGGCGGCAGCGCCAGGTTTCTCCCAACCCCATCCCTCCAATCCATTGCTGACATCCGCAAATATGCGCAGCGATTTTGCTTACCTGCGTGAAAAACTCGAAACCACACACCCTATCCTCTACATCCATCAGCCAAGGGAACGGGTGCAGTTTATGCTCGATAGCCTCGGCCATACACTGGACCAGCCTTTGACCCTGCTGGAGTTCTATAAAAAGATCGCCTTCCTGATTGGCGAAGTACGCTGCGAACATACTTATTGCAAACCAGGTCCCGGGTTAGATTCGCTTATACAGGCATTTAAGTTCCTGCCATTTCAACTGCACCTGGCAGGCAAAAAGCCGATCATTGTAGTGAATGGCACTGAGGATACAACTATCAAACCCGGCGATGAGATAATAAGCATCAATGGAAGGCCGGTTAATACCATTCGCCAGGAGCTGTACCGTTACATGCCTTCCGATGGTTTTATGACCGCCAGCAAGGATCACGAACTGTCATCCATGAGCTTTGGGTTGAACTATAATCTCTTTATTGAGCAGCCCAACAGCTATGATGTGGTAGTAGAAAATGCGGAAGGTAGTCTCATTCGCCGCCAGTTCGACCGCAATCTAAGTCTGAAAGATATTAACCGGCTGGCAATGAAAAACCCGGTAAACAAACCGGTGCTGGAAGCAGACAAGCGCGGCCGGAAACTAAGAAATCAGCAATGGCGGCTGGAATTTTTAAATCCCGCTACCGCATTGCTTTCTGTCCGCACCTTCAGTGCCGATAAAGCAGTCTTTAAAAAAGCCATAGACCAGTTCTTCAAGGAGATCCGTGAAAAAAAAACCACCCATCTCATTATTGATCTCTCTTATAACGGAGGTGGTGAGGAAGAACTCGCCGCTTACCTGATGAGCTATCTGATCGACAAGCCTACGCGGTTTATGGAAGCAGAATATCTCATCACCGACAGCGATTCGATCCTTGCATTGAGTAATATCCCGGAAGAGGTAAGAAAAAATAAATACGATTACATAGAACCTTTGAAAGATGGTAAGAGCTTTGCGCGTGTTAGCGAATATGCACGGGAATTAGAAACCATGCAGCCGAAGAACAACGGTTTCCATGCCAGGGTCTTTTTATATGTAAACGGTGTCACGTCCTCCGCTGCTTCTACTTTTGCTGCCGTAGCACAGTCTAATAACAGGGCCATTATCGTCGGTCAGGAAACGGCAGGTTCATTTCGCGGCGGTGGCGCTGTGATAGGCCTTGATCTTACCCTTCCCCATTCCCGTATCAAGGCGCATACATCCCTGCTTTACCAGGTATTCAGCACGAGCGGGCGCGATGGCAACCGGGGTGTGATCCCTGATCACGAGTATATTCCGGATTTCGAAGAAATGATAGGAGACCACAGCGGCTGGAAAAACTTTATACTACAGTTGATCAACAAGAACTGAGGCCGCTGTCATAACTATCGCAATGCAGACCACTTTCATACCTTGTATAATCATTGACACCCTGCGCTACTTCCCGCCATTGAAAAATTAAACTATAAAGTGTATATTGTCTTACATATATTGGGTAATGATCGGCGTTGCTATAGTATTCGGGATAATTACATTTATATGGTTTAAGAACAGGGCTACAGCATTAGGATATACTATTTAAGCAACACAATATCCTTCCGGTTATTCCTGCTTCCGCCCATTCATTCAACCCTACTCAGCTGATAACAGCTGCAATGCCGGCCTGGCTCAAAGCCATCAGCACCGGTCATATCGATCCACATACATCATCACCCGGTATAGCGCAACAATCCAAAATACCTAAAGGATCGACTCTTACATATTACCACCGCAAATTCAACGGTAAGTCAGTTTGAGAAATAAGGTTTTTGTGTGATTTAAACAGTCGCGCACATCCTCATTAAAAAAACTGGCACTTAATTCCAACTTTTTCTTCCATTCTTGCACTTATTAATGTAACAGGATTTGCAGCACCCTCTCAACATACAGGAAGATCTCGTAATAAGGGCAAAAACGGCGACAGGATTAACTCTGATCAAGGCACGCACAGGATGAGGATGGATTTATCTGGTTCAGTACACTGGATGGGGTTTGCCGTTATGATGGCCGAAAGTTCCGTATTTTCAGGCCCCTGCCGGACGATACTACCAGCCTTTTCTCCAACACAATTTATAATCTTACCACTCTGGGTGATAACTCTGTTTTACGGTGGTCTGCCGGTCGATAACTTTGACATGCGCAGTTTCAAAGTATCCCGGAGCTCCCTGTTAACGGTTATAACTTCCATACCCGGAGCGCAATGGTGCCTGGCCAGCATAAACAATAACTCTACCGATTGGCTTTTTTTGCCGAGAGACTATAAGGATTTTGGTTGGTATAATATGCGTACTGGGAAATTGCAGTTTGCCAATTAAGCTAATGGACTTCTTCAGCAGGATACTATCACAGCCATGACGCATTCGACGAGGGAATTGAAAAAACGCAGCAAATAACTAAGTCTCTTCTTTAACGGAAAAGAATAACCTGTCTGCTTATTTGCATTAAGGGAAAAAATTACAAGTGTTCGGGAACTCTGTCTATTCTTAAAGGGCTCCTGTGTTTGCAATTTTACATCGTCAAAACGACGCAAACACTAAACACTTATAAAAATGAAAACGTTTACAGTTCCAACCAGAGACCAGGTATCACCCGCCAACCAGCAGTTATTTGATAACCTGAAAAAAATGATCGGCAAAGTACCCAACCTGTATGCAACATTTGCTTATTCACAAAATGCACTCGGTGCCTATCTTGCGCTGCAAAGCGCAAAGAGTTCGCTCAGGGCAAAAGAAAAGGAAGTGGTGAACCTTGTAGTAAGCCAGGTGAATCAATGTGATTACTGTCTGGCTGCACATACAGCAATCGGTAAGCTCAATGGATTTACTGATGATCAGATACTCGAGATCCGCAGCGGTGCTGCTTCATTTGATCCGAAACTGAATGCCCTTGCTTCATTCGTAAAAAGCGCTTCACAAAACCACGGAAAACCTGATGCGCAGGTTCTTGAGAACTTTTTTAATGCCGGTTATAACGAAGAAAACCTTGTTGACGCGATCGTATTGATAGGCGATAAGACCATCACTAATTATCTTCATAAAGCTACTCAGGTACCCATCGACTGGCCGGCGGTCCCTGAACTGAAAAGCCAATTAGCATAAGAAGCAGACAGTGATTGAATAAAGGGTATTGCTTCAGAAAAAATAAGGGGTCGCTTTTCAGCGACCCCTTATTTTTGAACTCGATCGTGACTACCGGTTAAATATTAACCTGACCATCCCTACTTTATTACTATTTTCATCATGAAGCGTTACTATATATACACCGGATTGCATATCCCTATTACGGTTCAACACTTCGGTTTGCTGATGTTCAAGAAGATTCACTTTTTTCATTTCCAGTAATACACCGGCTGTATTGTAAAGTCGCAGGATATAGTTTCCTCTTTCATAGCCTGTTCGGGGGTATTGCGCAAGGTGTTTTTTCCCACCAAGACAACAAAGACCACAAAGTGTTAATGTTATGAGGATTCCTTTACTATTGTTGTTATCACCTATATCGTCAGCTGATCTTTGTGGTCTTTGTTGTCTTGGCGGGAAAAATTAAAAAATTGAACCGGAAGATTATCGGAAAATGAAAGCGGAATACACTGATCAGATAGAAAAGTTATTGACAAAACTGGCAACTTCGTCGCAAACACCAGTGGACTTTGATGGCCTGTTAAATACAAGAATAAAGAACCTGTTAAATCTTGAGCACCTTTACAAAGACGGTGACATAATAAAAAAGCGAGAGATAATTGGTTCGATCTACTCCGAAAAATTAACAGTAGACGAATTTGGAGTTCGAACCGCTCGACTTAATGAAGCCGTTTCACTATACGGCCTGAGTGCGGCTTTCAGCCCTCAAAAAAAACAGGACAAGA
>CBHEUU010000347.1:0-5605 GCA_965990355.1 uncultured Chitinophagaceae bacterium | reverse complement strand
TGCCATCTATGGTTCGCGCGCTGCCAATGGTGTGATCATTATCACTACCAAAAAAGGCAAAAAAGGACCTATGAAAGTTGACTTTGCTGCGAAGACGAGCATCCAGACCACACCAAGATATGAGCTGGCTGGAAAAGATGAGTTTGTGAAGCTGAACTACATGGCATATGACAATGCCGGCGTTCCCCGTCAAAACCTGAACCTGGATGTAAATACCGATTGGCAGGATGCAGCTTTTCAGAAAGGTAATATGCAGGACTATAACGTGGGCTTCTCCGGTGGCGGTGATAATGGCAGCTACATGGTATCCGCCAACTATTTCGATAATAAGGGCACAGTGATCAGCACCGGTTTCAAACGTCTCAGTTTGCGGGTGAATGCACAGGGTTCAAAAGGCATCTTCAGTTTTGGAGAAAGCCTCGCTTTAAGCAATGCAAAGTCTGATGAAATGTCTGGTAACCCTTATGCAGATGTAGTACGCCTTCTGCCTACCATTCCTATATATGATGATGCCAATCCTGGTGGTTATGGTTATGGCAGTGAAAGCCGTGCCCGTACTTTCGGTACTAATCCTGTAGCTATTGCCGACCTGGAAGACCGCACCAATGAGAACTTCCGTGTGCGCGGTAATATATGGGGCGAATTGAAACTCCTGCCCTGGTTGAAATACCGTTTGAACCTGGGTTATGAAACAAGTGCAGATAATTATACGTATAAAAGAAAAGAAGGCAACTGGACATTGAACCAGGCTTATGATCCCGCTATCTATAATGAGAACAGGGCCCGTTATCAATCAATGCTTGTAGAGAATACGCTGTCTTTTAATCAACGGTTTGGCAAACATTCTATAAATGCCATTGCAGGACAAACCTATCAGCGTGATAAATATGGCCAGGTATGGGGCACCAAGCGCAACATTCTTCAAAACTCATCATCCGGTTCTTATTACTGGGTGCTTGATCAGGGCAGTGAACCACAAACCGGCGGCTACCTGCAGGAAGCAATCCTGTTATCATACCTCGGAAGAGTGGAATATAATTTCGATGATAAATATTTGCTGAATGCTGTTGTACGCTATGATGGTTCTTCCCGCCTCGGACGTAATGACCAGTGGGGTACATTCCCATCTGTATCAGCAGCGTGGCGCATCAGTAATGAAGAATTTTTTAAAGTAAACTGGATCAATGATCTGAAGATACGCGCCAGTCATGGTACACTTGGCAGCAGCAGCAATCTCGGATACTGGGATTACCTGCCGGTGATCAATACTTTCTCCACGATTGCCATGGGAACAGGTCAGGATATATTCCCTGGCGCCACTCAGGTGAGACTGGCCAATCAAAACCTGCGTTGGGAAAAACTTACGCAAACAAACTTTGGTATCGACGCTACTGTGCTGGATAATAAATTATCATTTACCGCAGAGTACTTCATTGCTAAAACAACGGATGTGCTTACCTATATGCCTATCCTCATGACAACAGGTAATGATGGCGGCAACCCGGCTGTGAATGCAGCGAGCGTACGGAATACAGGTTTTGAACTGTCTGCTACTTATAATGGAAAAGCTAATGATTTCAATTATTATGTAACAGCCAATGTGACCACGCTTAAGAACAGGATACTGAACCTGGGCTATGGACGTAATAATATATTCACCGGTACTACTGTTACACAAGTAGGCAGCCCTGCTGCGATGTGGTATCTGCTGGAAACAGATGGCCTCTTCCAGACACAACAGGAAGTAGACAATTACAAGAACAAAGACGGAATTGTAATACAACCTACTGCCAAACCTGGTGATATCCGTTTTGTTGACCACAATGGGGACGGACAGATTTCCAACGATGATAAAGTGGTATTGGGCAGCCCCTGGGCTGATTGGGAATTGGGTTTGAACATGGGCGCTTCTTATAAGAACTTTGATCTTACCATGAACTGGTTTGGTTCCTTTGGTTCTACCGTATACAATGGTTACAGAAGCCTTGTTGACCGTTTTGATGATAATTCCAATTACCGCGCAGGCATTAATCCCTGGACTCCAGACAATACAAACACTAAAGTGCCCCGTGCATTTTACGGTTCTACGCTTAACTCAAGAGGTGATAGCAACCGTTGGCTGGAAAGTGGAACTTTTATGCGGTTGAAATTTATCAGCCTTTCGTATCACTTGCCTGAATCACTTGTAAAGCGTATTGGTTTTGCCAATGCTCAGGTAACAATATCCGGTCAAAACCTGATCACTATTACCAATTTCGGTGGACTGGACCCTGAATTCAATAATGGGAATATGTTTGAACGCGGTGTATACAGTTTCCAGTTCCCCAATCTTAAAATGTATTCTGCTGGTTTGCAGTTTGGATTTTAATAATTATAACTAATTGCATTATATGAAAAAGTTTATAAAAACAACCCTCGCTATAAGTATGATGGCACTCATAATGCCTTCCTGCAAAAAGGATCTGCTGAACGTGGAGAATCCAAATACTATTACAGAGGAGCAGTTCTGGAAAACAGAAAGCGATGCGGAAAAAGGCGTTAATGCCGCTTATGCCATGTTCTACAAACCCGGTGGCTGGTCACGCTGGATCTATTTTCGTCTTGATCTTACTTCAGATGAAGGTTTCAGTAAGAGCCCCTGGATCGAACTGGCTGACTGGACACGTTTTCAATATGTGAATTATAATTTCTGGGAAGGCAATTCCATCACCTGGCGTGATACCTATAAAGCCATTTTCCGTTGCAACCAGGTATTAGCGAATGTTCCTGACATTCCCTTTACAGATAATACTAAAAAAGAGTTGATACTCGCACAGGCAAAATTCCTGCGTGGCCTGCATTATTATTATGCAGCACTTTTGTGGGAAAACATTCCCATTGTGCTGGATCCTTCACAACCAGATGATCTTCCCCAGCAACATCCGCTTGCAGAAGTATGGGCGCAGGTGGAAAAAGATCTGACAGAAGCACTGGCTGTGTTGCCGGTAGAATGGGATGCTGCCAATATAGGCCGTCCAACCAAAGGCGCTGCCAATGCTTATTTGGCGCGCACCTTTATGCAGCAACACAAATGGCAGGAAGCTAAAACAGCGCTGGATTATTTCTTTACCGGTGCAGGCGTCAATAAATACGATCTGGTCCCTGCTTTCCAGGATAATTTCACACATACCAATGAGAACAATAAAGAATCTGTATTTGAAATACAATTCTCAGATGTAAACAAAGGTGGCGATGGTGACGATCCCAATCAGAATATGGGCAGCAACCGGGCACAGTTTTTTGCACCCCGTGGCATTGGCTGGAGTGATGGACAGGCGCGTTACTGGCTGGTAGATGAATTCAAAAAAGAAAAGACCGTCTCCAATGCTATCGATCCACGCCTGCGTTATTCCTTGTTCTATCCCGCACTGTTGGCTGATTTTGGAGATAAAGTATATGGCCGCAACTGGGAATGGAATAATGATGAAGCCTGGTTCAGGAAATACCAGCGTGATTATTTCCGTTGTAATGACGATTATTTTGCTCAGAATAATTTCCGTTTGGTCCGTTATGCCGATATACTCCTGATGTATGCGGAAGTATTGAATGAATTGGGCCAAACAACCACTGCTGCAGATTATGTAAACACCGTGCGTGCCCGTGTGAACATGGCGCCGCTGGCTATGGCACATCCTACTGCACTGTTAAGCAAAGATGCTTTTCGTGACCGTTTAAAAATAGAGAGGGTGCTTGAACTCTGTGGTGAAAGCGTGCGCTGGGCTGATCTTAAACGCTGGGGCGACCTTGAAACACAAGCAAAAGTTACCGCGGTGGCACAAAGAGATCCTGACTTCAACAATTTTGTAGTCGGCAAACATGTCCGGTTGCCAATACCTCAAACAGAAGTGCTGAACAATCCTAACCTGGATCAGAACGATAAATATTAATGCGTAGAACAATGACCAAACAAACCATGATCCTGTATGCTTCACTATTGGTATCGGTGACCATGTGTACAAAGAATAAGGAGGCGCAAAGTGAAACAGGGCCTTCCGCTAAGCAGCCTGTTTCACTTGCCGATCCTTTTGTACTGAAGCATGAAGGTGCTTATTATCTCTATGGAACGTCCGGCTCTAATCCTGATGCAGGTATCCCGGTATACAAATCCACTGATGGAAAGAACTGGGAAGGTCCGATAGGTAAAGCTGGTAATGGGTTGGCGCTTGCAAAAGGCCAGACATACGGGGCCACAGGTTTCTGGGCGCCGGAAGTATTTTACCGCAACAATACCTTCTATATGTTCTATACAGCCAATGAACATATTGCTGTTGCTACCAGTGATTCTCCATTGGGACCTTTTACACAAAGCAATCAACAACCATTGCATACAGAGAAAGAGATCGATCCGAATGTGTTTGTTGATGATAATGGGAAAAGCTATTTGTATTTTGTCCGGTTTGATAATGGCAACCGCACTTTCGGAGCTGAGCTGAATGATGACTGGAAATCCATCAAAGAAAATACAGTCACTCCCTGCATCTCACAAAGCGAGGAATGGGAGATAGTCTCCGGTGCACAATGGCCGGTAACAGAAGCTCCGGTGATGTTGAAGCATAAAAATCTGTATTACCTGTTTTATACAGCTAATGATTTCAGAAGCCCGGCCTATAATGTGGGATATGCTACATCCACTTCACCACTGGGACCTTTTACAAAGTATACGGGTAATCCCATCATTCCTAAAACGAACAATATACAGGGGACAGGTCATAATGCATTTGTTAAAGTAGGAGATAGTCTTGTGATGTATTATCACGCGCACAACAATCCGCAACAGGTGTCACCACGCCGCACCCTGTTCAGCACCTGCCAGTTTGTAACCGGTAGTGGTGGTATAGATATACTGCAGGTAAATGAAAACAAACAAATACCGCTTACTGAAGCCCAATAATATAAATCCTGAAAAAATAATAACATGAAGTTAATCCGACTTTCCGGGCTACTGTTGATGGCCTGTGTATTAATCCAATCAACAGCATGTAAAGAGCAAAAGAAAAAAGAGGAAAAACAAGAGGCCAAACAGGAAACTCCTGTAAGCCGTAAAGTCTGGACGAAAGAACAAGCTAATGCCTGGTATGGCAAGCAAGCCTGGCTGGTAGGTTGCAATTTCATTCCAAGTACTGCCATCAACGAACTGGAAATGTTCCAGGCAGAAACTTTTGACACTGCTACGATCAACCGTGAGCTGGGCTGGGCTGCCAGCCTGGGCATGAATACTATTCGGGTATACCTGCATGATCTTTTGTGGGAGCAGGATGCAACAGGTTTCCTGAAAAGACTGGATACGTTTTTAGAGATAGCCAGACGTCATAATATCAAACCGATGTTTGTGTTGTTCGATTCCTGCTGGGATCCTTTTCCGAAACTAGGTAAGCAGCGCGACCCCAAACCTTTTGTGCACAACTCAGGTTGGGTGCAAAGTCCAGGTTATGAAGCGCTGAAAGATTCAACGCAATATCCCCGCCTGGAAGCTTATGTAAAAGGAGTAGTATCAAAATTCGCCAATGATGAACGCATACTTGCATGGGATGTATGGAATGAACCGGATAATACCAATAATACTGCT
>CBHEUU010000346.1:0-5621 GCA_965990355.1 uncultured Chitinophagaceae bacterium | reverse complement strand
AACCATAATTTGAATTTCTCCATGTCTCCAAACACATCCAACCCAACATTGGTTACTTCGGCCATTTCAATTATTTTTTCTGATTGAATAGGTCTGAATAATTTGGAAGATTGTTTGTACCGTTGTAAAGATTTTGTAGAGAGATCCAACAGGTTAGCCCAATCTGTTTCACTAAAAGGAGTATAATGCTTAATCAGATTAAACAGAGAATAAGGAATTCCTTCCTTAATTACCAGGACCATCAACATTCTATTTGACAAAAAATAGGAATACGTCAGATTATTGTGGGAATAAAATCGTTTGTCGATTTTAGAACGTTTAATAATCGTTGAAATCTCTTTATCTAATCTTTGCTGAAGAGCTATTTCAGTTATCATAAAATTATATTTGGACATTTGTCCACAAATTTAGGACAAATTTCCATAAATCTGCCCACAATTTTTAACTGAAACAGGAACTGAAGCCTGGTCTTTTATTTATTTGATTGTCAATGAATAATGGAATTTCCTGTTCAATCCCTTCCGCTGTAAGCATTATTCTCCTCATCCTCTTCCCCCAATTCCTCCTCCTCATCATCCAGTTCCGACCCCGGAACATCAAGGTCTGCTCCCATATCCTTCGGATCGGATTTTTCATTAAGTTCATCTTCATCATCTGTTTCATCTAACTCCGCTTTCTCCAGATCAAGGTCTTCATCTGTAACCGGCCGGTCTGTTTGCTTTATTAAATCACGTTCGGCTTTGGTAACATTGGAGTTCTCATCAGCTATTGTTTCATCTTCTTTGTTCAGATCATCCAGCAAGCCTTCCCCTTCTTCATCGGCAGAAGAAGCTGTATGGTCCTTCATCTCCCGCATGTGTGGCGGTCTTATATGCTCCTGGCCCGGGATGTCTTTTACCTCCGGCATATCCATGATGATCTCTTTCGGTTCTTTAACAGGTTTCTTTTTCATGATATATTTTTATATAAACTCCCGAAATAACATGCCGGGAATGATTATGTGAGTATCATAGCGCAATCAATTGCCACATATACACAAAAAGGGGAAAATAGGCAACAGGATTTTGATCGTTCCGGCATCTAATAATAGTGTTCTGCGAAACAGCCGGATATACCTTATTCTTCCTTTATCTTTAAAAAAACAAATTACTGCTGCATGAGAAATGTCTTCTTTGGTCTGCTGGCAATTGCCATGGCCCCTGTTTTATCCGCTCAACCCACTCAAAAACCGGTATTGCATGGAAAGAACTGGATGGCGATCACCGGTAAGCCGCTGGCTGCCACGGCTGGTTCTATGACTTTTCAAAAAGGAGGTAACGCAGTGGATGCAGCCTGCGCAATGCTGGCCGCTACCTGCACCATGTGGGATGTACTCAGCTGGGGTGGTGAAACCCAGGCATTGATTTATAATCCCAAAACAAAAAAAGTAATTGCCATTAATGCGATGGGCGTGGCGCCGACAGGAGCGACCGTGGAGTTTTTTAAAAGTAAGGGTTACCAGTTTCCTCCTGAGTATGGGCCGCTTGCTGCTACAACGCCGGGCACTCCAGGCGGACTTTGTTATATGCTGTCAGAATATGGCACTTTAAGTCTTAAAGAAGTGCTGGCACCGGCCATGCAGCTGGCTGCGGGTTATCCCATCGAAGCTCAGACTGCCAATAGTATTGAGCGTGGTAAGGACAAGATCAAGGAATGGCCTTACAGTAAAAAAGTTTTTCTGACACATGCCGGTGAAAAAAGAGAGGCGCCTGAGGCAGGTGAAATTTTTGTACAAAAAGATTTATTGCAAACACTAACCAAAATGGTGGAAGCAGAACAGGAGGCGTTAAAGCAGCATAAAACCCGTAAGCAGGCTATCATGGCTGCATATGATCGTTTTTATAAAGGCGATATCGCCAAAGAATTTGTAAGAGGAAGCCAGGAACAGGGAGGCCTTATCACACTGGAAGATCTCGCCAAATGGAAACCTGTTGAAGAAATACCATTGCAGGTAAATTATAAAGGCATTGATGTATACAAACTCACTTCATGGACGCAGGGAGCATCCATGCTGCAGGCATTGAATATCCTGGAAAATTTTGATTTGAAAAGCATGGGTTACAACAGCAGCCGGTATATACACACTATCTACCAGGCTATGAACCTTAGTTTTGCGGACCGTGATTTTTATTATGGAGATCCTTATTTTCCTCCGGCAGAACCAATCAAAGGGTTGCTGAGTAAGGAGTATGCAAAGCAAAGAGCTGCATTGATCAATTATGAAAAAAATGATGCTGCAGCCGGGCCTGGCGATCCTTATGCGTATGAAGGTAAAATCAATCCATACCTGCAATTGCTGAAGAAAAGAGGTTTTACAATAGATACCGGCAAAAAAGCACCGGGTAATTTTATGCCTTCACATGACGTACGTAATGGCACCGCCTTTCAAAAGATAGACGAAGAATATATGGACCGTTTATGGCGTGGCACTACCAGTGTGGAAGCCGCAGATAAAGATGGATGGGTAGTATCCATTACACCAAGCGGCGGCTGGCTGCCGGCATGCATTGCAGGCAATACCGGTGTAGGTATGAGCCAGCGTATGCAAAGTTTTGTACTCGATGAAGAACTTAATCCTTTCAATGTAGTAGCGCCCGGCAAGCGGCCCCGTGTTACATTAACGCCCACGCTTGCAATGAAAGATGGTAAACCATTTTTATCCTTTGCTGTGCAGGGTGGTGATACGCAGGAGCAAAACCTGTTGCAGTTCTTTCTCAATATAGTTGAGTTTGGTATGAATGTGCAGCAAGCGGCAGAAGCCGGTAATATCAATACCAACCAACTTTGGCTTTCATTGGGCGGAACAAAAAATGAAGACCGCAGGATAAAACACCGGAGAAAGTAAGGGAAGAATTAAAGAAACTCGGTTATACACTTCGCTTTGATGATCGTACCAGCGGACCTATCAATGCTATTTTCTTTGATTGGAAGCATGGAAGCTTTTGGGGAGGATCGAGTAATCATGGAGAAGATTATGGAATTGGATGGTAATTTGTTACTCTTCTATTGGCACTTCTTTTCTTTCAACCCGCAGTACCGATTTTTCGGGAAGCTTCAATGCAGGTATCAATGCCAGTAAAATGATACAGGAGGTGAATAGAAATCCCCATTGCAAAGCAAAATGCTCTGCCATTTCAGGTGGATTGTTTTTGCCTTCATAATACGAATAAATAAAACTGTGTGCCACGCTGCTGATAGCAATGCCGACTGAACCGCCGAGTTGTTGCAGCAGGCTATTCATGGAAGTGGCCGTAGCAGTTTGCAAAGGGCCGACAGCATTCAGCAATGCAGTGGAAACGGGTGCCACCAGCAAGCTCATGCCAAGACCGCGTATCAGCATGGATACAATGATGAAGCCAACAGAAGTACCCGGATCAATACGCGAGAAAAACACAAAAGAAATAGAAACGATAAGGATACCGGCCACAGAAATATTCCTTGTTAAGCCTTTATCGGCCATTCTTCCTGCAAAAGGCCGTGTGACCAGCATCATCAATGCATTGGGCAACATCAGCAGACCGGTTTGTATTTCTGTGAAACCTACCTGTCCCTGCAATAAAAAAGGTATGAAGAACATGCCACCAAACAAAGCGACAGAACGGATCACAACCACAATAGCAGCCCGGTTGAATGTAGCCGAGCGGAATACACTAAGGTCCAGCAGCGGCTGCGATTTGCGGGAAGAACGCATAAAAAGATAGAAAGACGAAATACAAGCCAGCAATCCTGCAATGAATTCTATTGAGCTCAATCCTTTTTTGGCAATAACAGAAGTGGTGTATTGCACTGCTACAATGAAAAAGGAAAAGAAAGCAAATCCTGTTGCATCAAAACGTGAATTATAACGCGGTTGTTTTTTCAGAAAGCCCAGGTAGCGGAAGTTCATCCAGAGTGTAAGCAGGCCAATAGGAATATTGATATAAAAAACGGAAGGCCATCCGAAGTAGTGGGTGAGAACTCCGCCAAGTGTCGGCCCCAGTGCCGGCCCCATTACATTGCCGATGCCCCACCATCCGATGGCTGATCCTCTTTGTTCTTTCGGAAATGTATCGCTTAATATGGCCAGTGAGGTAGGAGACATGGCTCCGCCACCAATTGCCTGGATCACTCTTGCTGTTACCAGCATTTCAAGATTGACAGAAAGGCTGCAAAGCAGAGAGCCGATCGTAAACACTGTGACGCAACCCGTATAGAGATAGAAATAACCGATCCTGTTCTTTAACCAGCTTGTCAGGGGAATAAAGAGACAAAATGAGATCATATATGCCGTAACCACCCATTGCACATTCTCTACTTCCACATTAAAATGAGCGCGTATTACCGGAAGTGATACATTGACGATACTGCTGTCAATCGCAGCCATCGAAGTGCCCAGCATCAATGTGATGAGGATAAGACGTTTATTCATAATTCAGCTAACGGATGACAGAGGAAGGCACCCTGGTAAAATGCAAAGTAACTATAAATGCCTTTTCTTGCCAGACGTTCACTATTCATTCTATCTCTTTAATTTGGTACAAACTGATTACATTCGGTGTCTAAAAGGATATTTCTGCCTGATGACGAAGTTTGCCGGGATAGTTTTCCTGTTATTATTGTTTTGTATTCGCATGGATGCCCAGCTTTGCCAGGGTAGCCTGGGTGATCCTATCGTTAATATCACGTTTGGATCAGGTTCCAATCCCGGCGCTCCATTAAAAGCTGCTACTACTTCTTATCAATACCTGGCCTCCGATTGTCCCGATGATGGTTTTTACACGGTGCGCAACAATACAACATCCTGCTTTAATAGCTGGCATTCTTTACAGGCTGATCATACCGGCGATCCGGGAGGTTATTTTATGCTGGTAAATGCATCCTTCCAGCCCAGCGCTTTTTATCTTGATACAGTAAAAGGATTGTGTGGCGGCACTACTTATGAATTTGCAGCCTGGGTGATGAATGTGCAAAGGCTTGGTTCCTGCAGTCCCAATCCTATACTGCCTAATCTTACTTTCAGCATTGAAAGAACAGATGGAACGTTATTACAAACTTATAATACAAACGATATAATACAAGAGGCGAGCCCTGCCTGGAAGCAACTCGGCTTTTTTTTCACCACTCCTTCCAATGTACAGGATGTGGTGCTTCGTATTTTCAATAATGCCCCGGGCGGTTGTGGCAATGATATTGCGCTGGATGATATAACCTTCCGTCCCTGTGGTCCTCAACTTCTGCCGGTAATTACAGGCAGCGCTTCTACCAGTATAAACCTGTGTGAAGGAACTGCCGGTCAGTTTGAATTTAATTGCACCGTATCTGCGGGTTTTAATAATCCATCGTTTCAATGGCAGCAAAGAATTAATGATGGTGGGTGGACGGATATTCCCGGGGCCAACAGCACCACATTGTCCGTAACGTTTCCTGCTACTACAGCTCCGGGCATGTATGTATACAGGCTGACAGCCGCTGAAGATGGCAACCTGGGTTCACCGCAATGCCGTGTAGCATCTGGTGTACTGAGTGTGAGGGTAGCAACATATCCTGTGATTAACCTGCAAACGAACGCACCTGTTTGCGAAAATGCCACTTTGCAATTAAGC
>CBHEUU010000345.1:0-5637 GCA_965990355.1 uncultured Chitinophagaceae bacterium | reverse complement strand
CATTGTAGCGCTTGGCAATTCGATTGGCACCGGCCCCAAAGGATTGAAAGCAGAAGTGATAGAGGTAAAGTCATTTGCGGAATTGGAAGAAAAGAAAGACCAGGTAAAAGGAAAGATCGTTTTCTATAATTATAAATTCAACCCCACATTTGTTAAAACATTCAACGCCTATGGTGATGCAGTAAGATACCGTGGGCAGGGTCCGAGCCAGGCTGCCAAATATGGAGCTGCAGGAGTGATCGTACGCAGTATGAGCCAAAGCACAGACAATAACCCGCATACCGGTTCCACCCGTTATGATTCTGCTTATCCCAAACTGCCTGCAGTAGCCATTGGATTAAAAGATGCGGATGAACTAAGCACGCTGCTGAAAACAAAACCCATTTTCGTTTCACTGAAAACCAATGGTCATTTTCTTCCTGATACGATCGGGCATAACGTGATCGGGGAACTGGCAGGCAGCACTTATCCCGATGAGATCATTACCATCGGTGGCCACCTCGATAGCTGGGATAATTGTGAAGGCGCACATGATGATGGCACAGGTTGTGTACAAACAATGGAAATACTGCGCAGCTTTGTAGCGCTTGGTTATAAACCAAAAAGGACCATCCGCTTTGTATTATTCGCCAATGAAGAAAACGGTTTGAGAGGCGGAACGAAATATGCAGCAGAAGCGAAAGCGAAAAATGAAAAACACATTTTCGCGCTCGAAAGTGATGCCGGTGGTTTTACACCCCGCGGATTTGGCTTCACCGTTTCAGATGCACAATACCAGAAAATACTTTCCTGGAAGCCATTACTGGAGCCTTATGGCAGCAGTGATCTAAGCCGTGATGGCGGTGGCGCAGATATAGGCCCGCTCAACAGAACATTCGGAACGCCCGTAGCGGAACTGACTCCCGATTCACAACGTTATTTTGATCTGCACCATTCCCGCAACGATGTGTTTGAAAATGTGAACAAGCGTGAACTTGAACTGGGCGCTGTGAATATGGCAGCACTGATTTACCTGATTGATAAATACGGTTTGTAAAATGAAACCTTACGAGGTAAGAAAAGATGATTTCCTGATCAGCACAGATAAATCCTTATTGAACCTGGATATCATTCATGGATATCTTTCCAAAGAATCTTACTGGGCAATGAATATTCCAAGGGATGTGGTGGAAAGATCTATTGAGCATTCCCTTTGTTTTGGAATATATCATCAGCAGCAACAGGTTGGCTTTGGAAAACTGATCACCGATCAGGCAACTTTCGCCTACCTGGGAGACGTTTTTGTTCTGGAAAGTTACCGGGGCAAAGGCCTGTCCAAATGGTTAATGGAGTCTATTCATGCACATCCGGGATTGCAGGGTTTGCGGAGATGGATCCTGGCAACAAGCGATGCGCATGGGTTGTATGAACAGTTTGGCTGGTCGGTGATCCCTGAAGAAATGCGGCCACGCTTTATGCAAAGGCAGGACAGGAAAACGTATTGATCAGGGTTTGAGCAAAGCCTCAATGGCTGTATGCACTTTTTCAAATTCAAAAGAACTGATCACTGCATTCATTTGCTGCTTCACATTTTCTGTGCCTAAATTTCCAATGCTTCCTTCATGCGTATGATGTATACCGGTATCGTAGGTGAACTTGCCTGCTTCGATATTTAATCCAACCTGCTTATAGGCATCGCGGAAAGGAATACCCTGCAGCACCAGCTTGTTCACTTCTTCCACGCTGAACAGGTATTTATATTTTTCGTCTTTGACAATGTCTTTTTTGATCTCGATGTTGGACAACATCAGTCCTGCCATTTCAATACAATCCTTCAGTGTTTTAAAGGCCGGGAATAAATGTTCTTTCAGCAACTGCAGATCGCGGTGATAACCTGAAGGAAGATTCGTGGTCATCAGCATGATCTCATTTGGTAAAGCTTTTATCCTGTTGCAATGCGAACGGATCAGTTCAAATACATCAGGATTTTTTTTATGCGGCATAATGCTGCTGCCAGTGGTCAATTCAGCAGGGAAACTGATGAAATTAAAATTCTGATTAAGGTACAGGCAGGCATCCATGCTCAGCCTCGCAAGTGTATCGGCGATATTTGCCAGCGCCTGCGCTACTATTCTTTCTGCTTTACCACGGCCCATTTGCGCATACACCACATTATAGTTCAGGTCTGCAAAACCCAATAAACGGGTGGTTAATGTTCTGTTGATAGGAAAGGAAGAACCATAACCAGCTGCAGAGCCAAGCGGATTTTTATTTACTACATCATACGCAGCTCTGACTGTTATCAAATCATCCACCAGGCTTTCTGCATAAGCACCAAACCATAAACCGAAGGAAGAAGGCATAGCCAGCTGAAGATGCGTATAGCCGGGAAATAAATGGTCTTTATATTTTTCACTTTGGGTTTGCAACAGTTCAAACAGGGGTTGTATGTTGTTGACCAGCTCTTCCAGTTCATTCCGCAGGAAGAGCTTTACATCCACCAGCACCTGGTCATTGCGGCTGCGTGCGCTGTGTATTTTTTTCCCGGTATCTCCCAATGCCTGTGTAAGTAATAATTCAACCTGGGAATGGATATCTTCCACATCATCCTGCAATTTAAATTCACCACTGGCAATAAGGGAATAGATCCGTTTCAGTTCAACCTGGAGAACAGTTAATTCTGTTTTGGTCAGCAGATTCACTGATTCAAGCATCTGCGTATGCGCCAGCGAGCCCAGCACATCAAAACGCGCGAGATAGAGATCCATTTCACGGTCTTTGCCGACAGTAAAGGTTTCTACTTCTTTGAGTGACGCGGTATTTTTTTGCCAGAGCTTCATCGTTTCAATTTTATTCTATACAACCTTTTCAAGAAAATGAATGTACAGCTCGATGCCTTCATTGATTTCTGAAAGGTAAACATATTCATCTGCAGTATGGCTTCTTGCCGAATCGCCAGGCCCCATTTTTAATGAAGGAAAAGGCATTAAGGCTTTATCAGAAGTGGTGGGTGAGCCATAATAAGTTCTTCCGAGTTGTATGCCGGCTTTGATGATCGGATGCTCCAGCGAAATGGAAGTGGAACGCAGACGTGTGCTTCTTGGGTTCACTTCACAGCTTACATTCGCTTTAATAAGATCAATCACTTCTTCAAAAGTATATAGCTCATTGATCCTTGTATCCACCACAAAGCGGCAAACAGCAGGCACTACATTATGTGCTTTATTTTCCGTTTCAATAACGGTAACGCTCATCTTTGAAGGGCCTAGTAGTTCAGATACTTTTTCAAGCTGGTAAGTTCTGAACCATTCGATATCCTTTAAGGCTTTATAAATGGAGTTTTCCCCCTCATTGCGTGCAGCATGCCCGGCTTTTCCGTGACTGACGCAATCAAGCACCATCAAACCTCTTTCAGCAACGGCCATTTGCATTTGAGTAGGCTCACCAACAATAGCGAAATCAATCTCCGGTAAATAAGGAAGTGTTTTTTCAATACCACCTATACCCGAGATCTCTTCTTCTGCTGTAGCGGCTATAGCAATATTATAGCGGAGAGACGGACGATCATGAAAATAAAGAAAGCTAGCGATCAGTGAAACCAGGCAACCACCGGCATCATTGCTGCCAAGGCCAAATAACTTACCATCCTCCACTATAGGAGAGAAGGGGTCTTTAGTGTATTGGGGATTGGGTTTTACCGTATCGTGATGGGAATTGAGCAGGATAGTGGGTTTGCTTTTATCGAAGTGACGGTTAAAAGCAAATACATTATTACCTACCCGTGTATGTTCAATATCCCTGGTGCCAAGAAAGCGGCAAAGCAAACCTGCTGTCTGATCTTCTTCCCGGCTATAGGAAGGCGTAGCGATCAGCTCTTTTAACAGGGCTATGGCATCCTGCTGCAGGGTATGTAGGCTATTGCTATTCATTTATAATAGTTGTTCCCGAACTTCCCTCGATCAGCTTCGCCAGGTTTTCAGCTTTGCCGATGATCACTTTCCTTACACCATTGTTCAACGCGGTAAAAGCATTGTCCAGTTTGGGGATCATGCCGGCAAATATCTTTTCCTTTTCTTTCAGCTGTCTGTAATAGGTTGGAGTCAGCTGCGGTATCACCGTTGTATCATCTTCTGCATCCAGCAGCACTCCTGATTTTTCAAAAGAATATACCAGGCTTACGTCAAAATCATTGCTCAGGCCCTTGGCCAGTTCCTGTGCAATGGTATCTGCATTGGTGTTCAGTAGTTGTCCCTGCTGATCATGTGTGATAGGTGCAAACACGATAGTGATATTCTGGTTCAGCAGATTTTTTAATAACACAGTATTGATCGCATCCACATCACCCACATAACCATAATCCACTACCGGGTGGCGGCGCTTATGTGCCAGGATTGCATCGCCATCAGCACCGCAAAGACCAAGCGCATTACAATTATGCGATTGCAGGCGGGCAACAATGTTTTTGTTGATATAACCCGCATACACCATTGTAACGATCTTCAATGTTTCTGCATCAGTGATCCGGCGGCCATCTACCAGTTGTTGATTCACACCCATTGTTTCCGCCAGCTTGGTAGCCAGTTTGCCACCTCCATGTACCAGTATCTTCGGCGTATTAATGCCGGCAAATTCTTTCAGAAATGAAAACAGCTTTGTTTCATCATCAATAATATTGCCGCTGATCTTTATGACTAATAAACGGTCCATTTGTATTCACTTAATTACTCTTGAGTATCTCACTCAACACGGTCTGTGCAGCCCATACCCGGTTGCTTGCTTCCTGGGTAACAAGGCTGTTTGATCCATCCAGCACCTCATCACTCAGCTCTACGTTCCTTCTTACCGGCAGGCAGTGCATTACTTTGGCCTGGTTGGTTATTTCCAGTTTTTTATTGGTAAGCATCCATTTGGGATCGCTTTCATATATTTTACCATAATCCTTGAAAGTGCTCCAGTTCTTTACATATACATAATCGGCATCTTTCAAGGCTTCATCCTGGTTATGTGTAATAGTTGCTCCTTTTGTAAACTCTTCACTCAACTCATAATCTTCCGGGTGAGTGATCACAAAGTCGGCTTTTCCCCAGGCATTGATCCATTGCGAAAAGCTGTTGGCCACGCATTGAGGAAGCGGTTTTACATGTGGCGCCCAGGTGAGAACGATCTTTGGTTTCCGGTTTATGGACTGGAGTTGATTGTTCTCCTGTATAGTGATAATGTCTGTTAACGATTGAAGCGGATGCAGGGTTGCGCTTTCAAGACTTACAACGGGAATGCCTGCGTATTTGATGAACTGTTTTATGTACAGTTCGCCATAATCATCCTCACGGTTTTGCAAAGAAGGAAAGGTCCTTATCCCAAGAATATCAAAATACCTGCCTAAAATGGGTGCAGCATCTTTAACGTGCTCCACTGTGTTTCCGCTCATGATGGCTTCTTCTTCAAACTCGAGTGCCCAGCCTTCACTGCCTACATTAAAAACGATCGCATCCATTCCCAGGTTCTGCGCAGCTATCTGTGTACTTAATCTCGTGCGCATACTGGGATTAAGAAACAGGCAGCCGACGCGTTTGCCTGTGCCCAGTGTTTTATCTTTTAAAGGATCAGCTTTATAAGCCAGTGCTTTTTTCACCAGCCCGTCAATGTCCGGGGCATCAT